>NZ_JBTCWL010000081.1:0-15195 GCF_054325275.1 Oryzihumus sp. | reverse complement strand
GTCGACGAAACCCACACCACCGACGCGCGGTGGTGTGGGTTTCGTCGACCTCGTGGTGCCGGCCTCAGCCTCAGCCCGCGACGATGTTGACCAGCTGCGGGGCGCGGACGATCACCTTGCGCACCGTCTTGCCCGCGATCGAGGCCTGGACCCGCTCGCTGGCGAGGGCCGCGGCCTCCAGGTCGGCGGCACTGATGTCGGCCGCCACCTCCAGGCGGTCGCGCACCTTGCCCTGCACCTGCACGACGCAGGTGACAGTGTCGTCGACGAGCAGCGCCGGGTCGGCGACGGGGAACGGCTCGAAGGTGACGGTCTCGTCGTGCCCCAGCCGGCGCCACAGCTCCTCGGCGATGTGCGGGGCGATCGGCGAGACCATCTTGACGATGGTCTCTGCCGCCTCCCGCGGCACCGCGTCGAGCTTGGTCAGCGCGTTGTTGAGCTCGATCAGCCGCGCGATCGCGGTGTTGAAGCCCAGCGCCGGGTAGTCCTTCGAGACCGCGTCGATCGTCTTGTGCATCACCCGCAGCGTGTCGGCGTCGACCGGCGCGTCGACGACCCGGACCTCGCCGGTCTCCTCGTCGATGACGTTGCGCCACAGGCGCTGCAGGAACCGCTGGGCGCCGACGACGGCCCGCGTCTCCCAGGGCTTCGAGAGCTCCAGCGGCCCCATCGACATCTCGTAGACGCGCAGGGTGTCGGCGCCGTACGCGTCGTACATCTCGTCCGGGCTCACAACGTTCTTGAGCGACTTGCCGATCTTGCCGTACTCACGCGTGACCGGCTGGCCCTGCCAAGTGAACTGCGGGTGGTGCGGGTCGCTGCCCTCGACCTCCTCGACCTCCGCCGCCGGGACCGGCTGGCCGCGGCCGTCACGGTAGGCGAACGCCTGGATGTAGCCCTGGGAGAAGTACTTCCGGAACGGCTCCTCGCTGGTGACGTGGCCCAGGTCGAACAGCACCTTGTGCCAGAAGCGGGCGTAGAGCAGGTGCAGCACCGCGTGCTCGACGCCGCCGATGTAGAGGTCGACCCCACCGGGGTCGGTGACCCCCGCCGGGGCACCCTCGACCGGGGACGGGTGCTTGCCCATCCAGTAGCGCTCGTTCTCGGGGTCGACCAGCGCGTCGTCGTTGGCCGGGTCCAGGTAGCGCAGGTAGTACCAGCACGAACCGGCCCAGTTGGGCATGGTGTTGGTCTCGCGGCGGTAGCGGCGCACGCCACGGCCGTCACCCAGGTCCAGCTCCACGTTGACCCACTCGGTCGCGCGCGACAGCGGCGCCTCCGGGCTGGAGGAGTCGTCGTCGGGGTCGAACGTCTTGGGCGAGTAGTCCGGCACGTCGGGCAGCTCGACCGGCAGCATCGACTCGGGCACGGCGTGGGCGACCCCGTCCTCGTCGAACAGGATCGGGAACGGCTCACCCCAGTAGCGCTGCCGGCTGAACAGCCAGTCGCGCAGCTTGTAGTTGACCGTGCCCTCGCCCAGGCCCTTGGCGACCAGCCACTCGATGATGGTGGCCTTGGCCTCGGCCACGCCCATCCCGTTGAGGGAGACCTCGTCGTTGGCGGAGTTGATCGCCGGGCCCTCGCCGGTGAAGGCGGTGGTCTCGTCGTGGCCCTCGGCGGGCTGGACGGTGCGCACGATCGGCAGGTCGAACGCCGTCGCGTAGTCCCAGTCGCGCTGGTCCTGCCCCGGCACCGCCATGATCGCGCCGGTGCCGTAGCCCATCAGCACGTAGTCGGCGACGAAGACCGGGACGGGCTGGCCGGTGACCGGGTTCGTCGCCCAGGCGCCGGTGAAGACGCCGGTCTTGTCCTTGCCCTCGGTCTGGCGCTCAACCTCGGACTTGCGCGAGGCAGTCCGCTGGTATGCCGCGACCGCAGCGGCGGGGCTCGCCTCGCCGCCCGTCCACGCCGGGTTGGTGCCGGAAGGCCAGTCGCCTTGCGGGACAAGGGTTTCCAGCAGCGGGTGCTCGGGCGCCAGCACCATGAAGGTCGCGCCGAACAGCGTGTCCGGCCGGGTCGTGAACACCTCGATCGTGGCGTCGTGACCGACCACGGGGAAGCGCACTCGGGCACCCTGGCTGCGCCCGATCCAGTTGCGCTGCATCAGCTTGACCTTCTCGGGCCAGTCGACCCGGTCCAGGTCGTCGGCCAGCCGGTCGGCATACGCGGTGATCCGCATCATCCACTGGCGCAGGTTGGTCTTGAAGACCGGGAAGTTGCCGCGCTCGGACCGGCCGTCGTTGGTGACCTCCTCGTTGGACAGCACCGTGCCCAGGCCGGGGGCCCAGTTCACCGGCGCCTGGGAGGAGTAGGCCAGCCGGAAGCCGTCGAGGACCTCGGCCCGCTCCGGCTCGGTCAGGGCCGACCAGTCACGCCCGTCCGGCGTGGCGCGGCGGCCGCTCTCCAGCTCCTGCACCAGCTCGCGGATCGGGCGTGCCTTGCCCCGGCCACCGTCCTCGCGGACCGCGTCGACGTCGTACCAGGAGTCCCAGATCTGCAGGAAGATCCACTGGGTCCACTTGTAGTAGTCGGGGTCGATCGTCGCGATCGCGCGCCGGTCGTCGTGGGCCAGCCCCAGCCGCCGCAGCTGGCGCTTCATGACGACCATGTTCTCCTCGGTCGTCTTGCGCGGGTGCTGCCCGGTCTGCACAGCGAACTGCTCGGCGGGCAGGCCGAACGCGTCGTAGCCCAGGCAGTGCAGGACGTTCTTGCCGGTCATCCGGTGGTAGCGGGCGAAGACGTCGGTCGCGATGTAGCCCAGCGGGTGGCCGATGTGCAGGCCGGCGCCCGAGGGGTACGGGAACATGTCGAGCACCAGGAGCTTCTCGCGACCCGCCACGCCCTCGGGGTCGGCCCACGGGCCCGCGGGGTTGGGCGCGTGGAAGGTGCCCTCGCTCTCCCACCGGTCCTGCCAGGCCAGCTCGATCTTCTCGGCCAGCTCGGCGGTGTAGCGGTACGGCGTGTCGTTCATCGTCGTGTCCTCGCGTCTCGTGGTTGCGTGCGTGCTCATCCCCCGCGTCGGACCCGCGACACAAGAAAACCCCTCACACAGGAGGGGTTGCCGCGTTGACGTCCGATCCGTTCAACGCGGCTGGCTAAGAAGCAGCACGCCGGCCATGGCCCAAGGTTAGCGCAGGCCATGGGGCGGCAGCCGCGCGGTTCAGGGTCTGGCAAAGTGCCCGGCGCAGCCGGGAGCCGCACCCTACCGTCGAGGTCCACGGTCGGCAGGGAGGCAGGGGAATGGGTCAGCGACGACGGGTCTGGGTGCTGGTGGCCCTGGTGCTGACGGTGGCCTCGGCCGTGCTGGCCGGACCGGCCGCGACTGCGCAGGCGCAGATCGACGTGCCGTGGTTCAAGGCCGGCGCGGTCTACCGTGGCAACTTCCCGGATCCGGACGTGGTGCGCTTCGGGCACACCTTCTACGCCTACGCGACCAACACCGGCGGCGCCTACGTCCCGGTGATGACCTCCACAGACCTGCGCACCTGGGTGGCCCGACCGGCATACAACCCGGGGGCCTCGATCAGCACCGACCCGTGGTTCAACGACGCCCTGCCCCGCGTCGCCCCGTGGGCCGCCCGGAGCGGGCCCGGCAAGTGGAACACGAACGCCTGGGCCCCGACGGTGCGCTGGACCGGCGGCCACTACGTCATGGCGTACGTCGCCCCGCGGAGCCTCTCGCCGTACAAGCAGTGCATCTCGATTGCCACGGCGGCCTCGCCGTTGGGGCCCTTCACCGACACCACGCGAGCCCCGCTGGTGTGCTCCAGCGACCCCCGAGGCTCGATCGACCCGGCCCTCTATCTCGACGCCCACGGCACCCCGTTCCTGGTGTGGAAGAACGAGGGCGTCCCCGGCTGCTGCCCCACGCGCATCTGGTCCCGACAGCTCGCTCCGGGTGGCACGGCGTTCGCCCCCGGGTCCCTGCCGCACAACCTGCTCACCACCGCGCAGAAGTGGGAGGGCAACCTCATCGAGGGCCCCTCCCTGGTGGGGTACGCCGGGCGGCTGTACCTGTTCTACTCGGCCAACAACTGGTCCAGCCCCGCCTACGCCACCGGCTACGCGATCTGCGCCTCGGCCCTGGGTCCGTGCACCCGGCCCACGACGACCCCCCTTCTCGCCTCCGGCCTCGGCATCAACGGCCCCGGCGGCCCGACGGGCTTCGTCGACCTCGCCGGCCACCTGCGCCTCGGCTACGCCGCCTGGAACGCCCCGTGGAGCAGCTACCAGTCCTACCCCGCCTGCACGACCACCCGGACCTGCGGCCAGGCCCAGCGCTTCTTCCACGTGGCGACGCTGACCGCGGACAGCAGGGGCCTCCTGCACGTCGCCAGCCGCGGCTGAGCGTCCGGCTCAGGTCCGACTCACCGCAGCACCCCGAGCACCATGAGCAGCTGCCCGACGTGGTAGGTCACCATCACCAGCACCCGGCTGCCCGGCCGCGGCCGCACGAACCGGTCCAGGGCCAGCACCGTGTCGGACACGACGAACACCACCGCCCCGAGCGCGACCAGCGGGCGACCGGTCCCCCACGCGGTCACCGTCATCGCCGCGATGACGAGCATGTATGCCGCGACGGCACCTCCCAGCGTGCGGTCCTGTCGCGCGACGGAGACCAGGATGCGCCGGCCGGCGGTGGCCAGGTCGAGCAGGACCACGGCCGCGCCGGCCAGGGCCCAGCGCGGGTCGAGGCCCAGGGAGGCGAAGGCGGCGACGTAGGCGAGGTGGCCGAGCAGGAACGCGGCCAGGCCGCCCAGGAAGCGGGCCTCGTTGTCGCGCAGGAGTGCGACGTCGCCGATGCAGCCGAGCGCGATCGCCGCGAGCAGCCAGCGCCCCGTCCCGGTGCCACCCGCGCCCAGGGCCAGCGCCAGCGCCGCGAGCAGCACCATGACTAGCGGCTTGGCGACCGTCTCCACGCGACGGTGGTCACGGCATACGGCGTGCCAGTCCAGCAGGGCGGTGGCGGCGAGCGCGACGGCGAGGGCGGGGACCACGGCGGCAGCGTGCCATGACCTCCGCGCCGCCGGCCGCGCATCGTGACCGACGACGCACCACCGGCCGGGACGAGTCCCCCCGACACACGACCGAAGGCCGGCCCCTCTCAGGAGCCGGCCTTCGTCATCGGGTGGAGCTGAGGGGACTCGAACCCCTGACCCCCTCCATGCCATGGAGGTGCGCTACCAGCTGCGCCACAGCCCCGCACGATCTCTCGTGGGTTTCCCTCGCGGGAACGAGCAGTACTTTATCCGGCCACCCCCGGTTTTCACCAAATCGGGTGGTCAGCGCGCCGAACCGGTGCCGGCTCCGGCGTTCCACGCCACGACCCGCCAGCCCCGGTCGTACTCCTGCAGGTCGGCCCAGTGACAGTTGTGCAGCCCCGCGATGGACATCCACGCGGCGTGCTGGTCCAGCCCGACCATCGAGGCCACCAGGGCCCGGCCGGAGACGCCGTGCGTCGCGATGACGGCGCACTGCCCCTCCCCCAGGGTGGGCAGCAGGTCATCGACGGCGGCCCGCGCCCGCGCCGCCACCTGCGAGACGGTCTCGCCGTGGATACCCCGCGGCAGGTCCTCCCCCGCGGCCAGCGCCGCCTGCTCCTCGGGGTACTGCTCCGCCACGTCGCCCGCGGTCATCCCCTGCCACTCACCGGCATGGATCTCCCGCAACCGCTCGTCATACCGGATGGGCAGGCCGACCAGCTCGGCCAGCGTGCGGCCGGTCTCCGCGGCGCGCTGCAGGTCGCTGGCGACGATGACGTCAGGTTGGTATGCCGCGAGCGCGGCGGCCGCGGTCCGCGCCTGATCCCGGCCGACCTCGGACAGGTGCGTGTCGAGCTGGCCCTGCCAGATGCCGCTGGCGTTGTGGTCGGTCTGGCCGTGGCGCCAGACGATCAGACGGCGACGGGCCATGACTCAGGCGCCGAGGTCGATCGCCGGGCAGTCCTTCCAGAGGCGCTCGAGGGCATAGAACTCGCGCTCGTCCTCGTGCTGGACGTGCACGACGATGTCGCCGAAGTCGATGAGCACCCACCGGCCGTCGCGCTCCCCCTCCCGGCGGACCGGCTTGGCCTTGAGCGTGTGGAGCTTCTCCTCGACGCTGTCGACGATGGCGTTGACCTGCCGCTCGTTGGCGGCCGAGGCGATGACGAACACGTCGGTCAGTGCGAGCTGGTCGCTGACGTCGATGGCCAGCACCTTGCTGGCGAGCTTGTCCTCGGCGGCGGTGGCGGCGGCCTTGGCCAGGTCGATGGCGTGCTGCGTGGCTGCCACGCGGGTCCTCCTACGGTTGGGCGTACAGGTGGTGCTTGTGGATGTACTGCGTGATGCCGTCGGGCACGAGGTACCAGACCGGCTCGCCGCGTTCGACGCGGGCACGGCAGTCGGTGGAGCTGATCGCCATGGCCGGGACCTCCTGGAGGGTGACCCGGTCGCGGGGCAGCCCGTTGTCCGTCAGCTCATGGCCGGGACGGGTGACCCCGATGAAGTGGGCGAGCTCGAACAGCTCGTCGGCGTCCTTCCACGACAGGATCTGTGCCAGGGCGTCGGCGCCGGTGATGAAGAACAGCTCCGCGTCGGGCCGCTGCGCGGCGAGGTCGCGGAGGGTGTCGATCGTGTAGGTCGGGCCGGGCCGGTCGACGTCGACCCGGCTGACGGTGAAGCGGGGGTTGGACGCCGTGGCGATCACCGTCATGAGGTAGCGGTGCTCGGCCGGGGAGACCTGACCTGCGTCCTTCTGCCAGGGCTGGCCGGTGGGGACGAAGACGACCTCATCGAGGTCGAACAGGGCCTGGACCTCGCTCGCGGCGACCAGGTGACCGTGATGGATGGGGTCGAAGGTCCCGCCCATCACACCCAGGCGGGTGGTCAGTGGTGGTCCCCGTGGGTGTGCTGACCGGTCTTGGCCGCGGTGTTGCGGAAGCTCCACAGCACCCCGAGGAGGGCGGCGAAACCGAAAGCGGCCAGGGCGCCGTAGGCCCAGGTCGGGATCGGCAGCTCGCGGGTGTGCTCCTCAGCGGCGGCCAGGTGGGTCAGCAGGGGCGAGAACGACATGGGCACAGCCTAGCGGGGCGTCCGTGCAGGTGGGACGCGGGCACCCGCGGCGACCACCCGACGATCGTCGCGGCCGTTTCGGGCCGTTTTCGCGCACAAACCCCCGCGACGATCGTCGCGTCGCGCGGCTGGGGACAACCGGGGGCGGCCCGCTCCTCCTCGGCATGATCGAACGATGTTCCCGTCGGACCTGTGGGAGTCGCTCCACCGAGCCACCTGCCTGCCGGCCCGCGACGTCCTGGCCCAGGTGGGCGCGGCGCAGCTCAAGCAGGCGCTCGCCGCCGGGCTGCTGGAGTCACCGGCGCCGGGGTGGTACGCGTTGCCACGCGTCCGCCCGACACTGGCGTTGGCCAAGGCGCGGCGTGCCGTCCTGTCTCACCAGAGCGCGGCGGAGCACCACGGGCTCGACCTCATCACGCGGCCCGGGGCTGTCCACCTGACCGTGCCGCGCGGCCGCAATCAGCGCGACAAGGACGTCGTGTTGCACCGCACCAGCGACCGGCTGGACCTGCGCGCCGGCGTGACGGACGTCCTCGAGACGGTGCTCGACTGCGCCCGGACGATGCCCTTCGCGGAGGCACTCGTGGTCGCCGACTCGGCTCTGCGGGACCGCCGGATCACCAGCGAGGAGCTGCGGCGTGCAGCAGACCAGCTGACCGGCCGCGGCGCCCGTATGGCCCGGCGGGTGGCTCAATGGGCGAGCGCGCAGTCAGGCTCGGCGATGGAGACCCTGGTCCGTGCGGCGATGATCGAGGGCCGGGTGACCGGTTGGGTCGAGCAGCACCTCATCGAAGCCGGCGGAGTGCGGCACCGGACCGACTTCGCCTTCCCGGCACGCCGGGTCGTCGTGGAGGCGGAGGGCTACGCCTTCCACGCGCCCGTGGCGGCGTTCACCAACGACTGCGCCCGCTACAACCGGCTCGTGGCCGCGGGCTGGACGGTGGTGCGGGTCACCTGGCGCGACCTGGAGGACCCCGAGCGGTTGTGCACCCTGCTGCGGACCGTGCTCCGACGGCGGCCGCGCCCGCAGGTGCTGACCGTCTGACGACGCGGCGATCGTCGCGGCCGTTTCGGGCGGTTTTCGTGCACAAACCCCCGCGACGATCGTCGCGTCGGCGCGGCCGGAGCCAGCGCAAACAGGCGGCGGTTAGGCTTCCCACATGTCCGTCGAGCTGTCCGTGGTCGTCCCGATGTACGACGAGGCGGAGGTCCTGCCGCTGCTCGTCGAGCGGCTGCGCCCCGCCCTCGACGGGACCGGCGCGTCCTACGAGGTCGTAGCGGTCGACGACGGCAGCAAGGACGCCACGCCGGTGCTGCTGCAGCGCTACCGCAAGGAGTGGCCGCAGCTGCGCGTGCTGCGGCTGCGGGCCAACGCCGGTCACCAGGCCGCCATCTCGGCCGGCCTCGCCCACGCCGTCGGCGACTACGTCGCGACCCTCGACGCCGACCTGCAGGACCCGCCGGAGGTGCTCGCGCAGATGCTCGAGGTGGCCCGGCGCGAGGGGGTCGACGTGGTCTACGGGGTGCGCTCGGACCGTTCCTCCGACTCGGCGTTCAAGCGCGGCAGCGCGCGGGCGTTCTACCGCCTGCTGCGCAGCCTCGGCCAGACCTCGGCGCAGGTCGACGCCGGCGACTACCGGCTCATGTCGCGGGCGACGGTCCAGGCGGTCAACGCCCTGCCCGAGCACCACCGGGTGCTCCGGTTCGTGGTGCCGGCGCTGGGCTTCCCCTCGGCGTCGGTCGGCTACCGCCGCGAGGTGCGGGCCGCCGGGCGCTCGAAGTACCCCCTGGCCCGGATGATCAAGCTCTCCGTGGACAGCATCACCGGCTTCTCCACGGCTCCCCTGCGCCTGGCCACGTGGTGCGGCATCGGCGGCGGCATCGCCGCGATCCTGCTGCTCATCTACGCCCTCGTCGCCCAGCTGCGCAACGAGACCGTCGCCGGCTGGACCTCGACCGTCGTCGCGGTGGCCTCGGTCGGCGCGATCCAGCTGCTGTGCGTCGGCATCCTCGGGGAGTACGTCGGCCGGATGTACACCATGATGCAGGGCCGCCCGTCCTACTTCGTCGCCTACGACTCGGCCGCCGAGGACAAGGGCGCGGACACCGACACCCCCGTGACCCGCGTGGCTACGGCCGCCGAGCAGTCACGAGCAAGCTGACGCCGGGCAGCTTCTTGACCGGCAGGTAGCGCTCGGCCGTGATGACCGTGCGCAGGCCGGCGTTGACCAGCGGGTGCAGGTCGTCGAGGTCGCTGCCGTTGGAGGCCTTGCGCCGCAGCGCCACGACAGGGCGCAGCAGGACGTTCCAGGAGGTCATCGACTCAACCTGGAACCCGTTGCGCTGCAGCAGGTCCTGCAGGGTCGGTCGGGTGTAGCGGCGCACGTGCCCGACGGCCTCGTCGTGCGAGGACCACAGCCGCGGGTCGCACGGCACGGCGACGAGGAACGTCCCGCCCGGGCGCAGCACGCGGTGGATCTCGCGCGCACAGGCGTCATCGTCGACGAGGTGCTCGAGCACGTCGAAGGCCACGACCAGGTCCATCGCCCCGGTCTGCACCGGCAGCAGCGTGGCGTCGGCGCGCATCACCGGGATGCCCCGCTCGGCGGCGACCTGCGCCCCCTCGGGGCCGTACTCCAGCGCCGCCGCGTCCCAGCCGAGCTCGCGCAGCACCCGGGTGTTGCCCCCACCGGCGGCACCCACGTCCAGGGCGCGCCCGGGCTGGACCCCCGTGAGGGCAGCCGCGAGCAGGTGCCGCCGCTCGCGATACCACCAGTGGGTGTCCTCGAGCGCGGCCAGCTTGCGAACCTCGGTGCCTTCCACGAGCGGCAATCCTGCCAGTCGCCGGCTCAGGGACGAACTTGGCCGTCCCCCTCGACGACCCACTTGGTCGTCGTGAGCTCAGGCAGGGCCATCGGGCCGCGCGCGTGCAGCTTCTGGGTGGAGATGCCGATCTCGGCGCCGAAGCCGAACTCGCCACCGTCGGTGAACCGCGTGGAGGCGTTGACCATCACCGCCGCCGCGTCGACCTCGGCCACCCAGCGCCGGGCCGCGGCGCGGTCCTCGGTGACGATCGCCTCGGTGTGCCCGGTGCCGTAGCGGCGCACGTGCTCCAGCGCGTCGTCGAGGCTGTCCACGACGCGGGCGCTGAGGTCGAGGGAGAGGTACTCCCGGCCCCAGTCCTCCTCGGTCGCCGGCTCGTATGCCGTGCCCGCGGCGTCCGCGAACGGCCGCACCTGCTCGTCGCCGTGGATCCGCACGCCGGCGCTGCCGAGGTCGGCCAGCGCCTTGGGCAGGAAGTCGGCCGCCACGTCGCGGTGCACCAGCAGGGACTCGGCGGCGTTGCAGACGCTGGGCCGGTGGACCTTGGAGTTGAGCGTGATCGCCAGGGCCTTGTCGAGGTCGGCCGCGGCGTCGACGTAGACGTGGCAGTTGCCCACGCCGGTCTCGATGACCGGCACGGTGGACTCGCGCACGACGGTCTGGATGAGGTCGGCGCCGCCGCGCGGGATGAGCACGTCGACCCGGCCGCGCGCGGTCATCAGCGCCCGGACCGCGTCGCGGCCGCCCTCGAGCAGCTGCACCGCGTCAGCCGGGATGCCTTGGGAATCAAGGGTTTGGCGAAGGACGGCGACCAGCGCACGGTTGGTGGATGAGGCGGCGGACCCTCCGCGCAGGATGACCGCGTTGCCGCTCTTGAGGCCGAGCCCGGCGGCGTCCACGGTGACGTTGGGCCGCGCCTCGTAGATCATCCCGACCACCCCCATCGGCACCCGCACCTGGCGGATCTGCAGGCCGTTGGGCAGCGTCGAGCCGCGCACGACCTCCCCCACCGGATCGGGCAGCCCGGCGATGTCGCGCAGCGCCCCGGCGACCGCACGCACCCGGCCCTCGTCCAGCCGCAGCCGGTCGAGCAGCCCCTCGGCCAGGCCGGTCTCCCGCCCCCGCTCGAGATCCTCGGCGTTGGCCTGGACGACCTGCGGCGCTGCCGCCTCCAGCGCGTCGGCCATCGCCAGCAGCGCAGCGTCCTTGGCAGCGCGCGAGAGCAGCGCCAGCCGGCGGGAAGCCACCCGCGCGCGGTCGCCGAGCTCGGCGACGTGAGCGGTCACCTCGGGGTCGATCGAAGCCATGCCAGCAGCGTATGCCGGGTGCTCACCCGCGCCGCCAGTCGTTTCGTCCCGCGGACACAGCCCCAGGAGCGAAGGATGACGCCGCCGCCCCGGCCTTCAGGACCCTCGCAGTGCGGGTCGGGGATGTCACGCTCGCCTAGTGGCCGTGGTGCCGACCGCCGTGACCGCCCTTGTCGTGATGTCCCCCGTGGTGTCGCTTCGGTCTGGGCGCGACAGCCGGCCTCGGCGCCGGGGCAGCACTGGGCTGGGAACGCGGCGTGACCGAGTGGGACGGCGAGGGCGCGGGCGACGGCGAGGGGGACGGCGCGGGCGACGCGACCGGGCGGACCGGCGGAGCCGCCAGGGCAGCAAGGTCGGCAGAGACGCGGTCGGCCGCCGCCTGGATGCGGGCGACCTCCGCCGGGCTCACCCGGCCCGACCGGCGTGCGGCGTCGAGATGGGACCGCAGGGTCGCCAGCGCGGCGGTGGCTGCCGGCAGGTCCCTGCCCGCCCCGGCCCGGGACACCGACAGCACGTCCCGCTGCAGCCCCGCGAGCGCCAGCGTGTGGTCGTCGGCCGTGCCCGTGGTGGCGCAGCCGCCGAGGGTGAGGCACAGCAGGGCAACGGGGACCGTCAGTCGACCCGGGGTCATCCCTTCACCGCCTGCTGCAGGTCGTGCAGGTCGACGCCGAGGCGACCGGGCACCGACGGGTAGGTCGGTGGCCTCACGGCAGGCGTGGCGCTGGAGCCACCCGAGCCGAGGAGCAGGAAGCCGCCGGCCAGCAGCGACCCCACGACGGCCATGGCGAGCGCTGACCTGCGGCCCGCCGGCGGCATCGCCTGCAGTCGGCGCCAGCGTGCGGCCAGGCCATCCCGGGCGCGCGCCCGGCGACCCGCAGCCCGGCGAGCTGCCCGTCGCGTGGCAGGAACCGGCTGCGCGGCTGTGACGTCGCCGCCCAGCAGGGCCGACAGCGTCTCGGCGACCTCCCCGGCGCTCGGCCGACGGGACGGCTCGGTGTCGGTCATGCGCAGCAACAACCGGTGCAGCACGGGGTCGAGGCCCTCAGGGACATCCGGGGGCCGGTGGAGCCGCGCGACGGCCGACTCGATCGCACTGCCGGGGTAGGCGACCGTCCCGGTCAGGCTCTCCAGCACCACCAGGGCGAGCGCGTAGACGTCCGTGGCCGGCCCGATCGGCTCACCGCGGACCTGCTCGGGGCTCAGGTACGGCGCCGTGCCCAGCGCGGTGCCGGTGAGGGTGCGCCGGGTCGCACTGACGAGTCGCGCGATACCGAAGTCGGCGAGCTTGGCCACGATCTCGTGGTCCGGCCCCGCCACGGCCTCCCGGAGCAGGATGTTGCCCGGCTTGACGTCGCGGTGCACCAGGTCCTGGGCGTGCACGTAGGCCAGGGCGCTGGCGACCTGGCACGCCAGGGCTGCCGCCTGCAGCTCGCTCAACGGTCCCTGCTCGCGCAGCTGGCGCGAGAGGGTCGGGCCCGGCACCAGCTCCATGACGAGGAAGGTCGGCGAGCCGTCCTCGGCCGGCGGCCCGGCATCGTGCACCGTCACCAGGGCGGGGTGGCTCAACGCGGCCAGCATGCGGATCTCTGCGGGCTCCTGGCTGCGTTGCTCGTCATCCACCCAGGGGAAGACCTTGACGGCGACCGGTCGCTGCAGGACCTCGTCCCGCCCGGCGAACACCTCGGCCATGCCCCCGCGACCGAGCAGGTGCTCGAGCCGGTAGCGGTCGGCGAGCACGTCCCCCGCCCCGACGGTGACGGGTGCCGGTGACGGCCTGGTTGTCGGGCCGGAGTCCATGGGCGCAGTCTGCCCCACCGGGCGAGATGTCGCTGACCGGGCCTGGCCTGCGGAAACGCCGTGGCAGTCCTTGTGTTTCGGGCCACACGGCTCGCCGCGCCCACATGCCCAGTTCGCGGGAAAACAAACATCGCCTCTCAAGTGGCGCAGGGCCCCCCTGATGCGGCTAGGGTCCCCCAGTCACGTCCCCCAACCAAGGAGTTCTCGTGATTGCGCTCGGCATCATCCTCATCATCCTCGGGCTGCTCGTCGCCAGCCTGAAGGTCCTGCTGACCATCGGCATCATCCTGCTGGTTGTCGGCCTCATCCTGAACTTCGTGCCGATCGGCGGCCGCCGGCGTCGCCTCTACTGACGCATGCCTCGCGCCTCGGCCCCGGTCAGACCTGACCGGGGCCGACGCGCATTCCCTGCCAGGGGCTAGAGCAGGACCAGGTCGTCGCGGTGGACGACCTCACGCTCGTAGGACGGGCCGAGCTCACGCGCCAGCTCGTGGGTGGTGCGGCCCAGCAGCCCCGGCAGCTCGGCCGAGGCGTAGTTGACCAGCCCTCGCGCCACCGCGTGCCCGTCGAGGCGGCACAGGTCCACCGGGTCCCCGTCGGTGAACGTCCCCTCGACCGAGACGATCCCGGCCGGCAGCAACGACTTTCGCCGCTCCACCACCGCCCGCACCGCACCGGGGTCGAGCACCAGCCGGCCGCGCGGTGAGGTGGCATGGGCCAGCCACAGTAGCCGGGAGGCCCGCCGGGACCCGGTCGGCGCGAAGAAGGTGCCGACGTCCTCCCCCGCCAGCGCCTCGGCCGCCTGAGCCGTCGAGGTCAGCACGGTGGGGATCCCCGCACCCGTGGCGATCGCCGCGGCCTCGACCTTGGTGGCCATGCCGCCGGTGCCGACGGCGGACCCCGACCCGCCGATCCGGACGTCGCTGAGGTCGTCGGCGTCCCGCACCACGGGGATCCGCGAGGTGCCCTCGCGGCTGGGCGGCCCGTCATACAGCGCGTCGACGTCGGAGAGCAGGACCAGCGCGTCGGCGTGCACGAGGTGCGCGACGAGCGCCGCGAGCCGGTCGTTGTCGCCGAAGCGGATCTCGTGGGTGGCCACGGTGTCGTTCTCGTTGACGACCGGCACCACGCCCAGGTCCAGGAGCCGGTCCAGGGTGCGCCGCGCGTTGGCGTAGTGGCTGCGCCGGGTCACGTCGTCCGCGGTCAACAGGACCTGCCCGACGGTCAGCCCGTGCGTGCCGAAGGCATGGCTGTATGCCGCGACGAGGGCTCCCTGCCCCACACTGGCCGCCGCCTGCTGGGTCGCCAGGTCACGAGGGCGCTTCGCCAGCCCCAGCGGGGTGATCCCCGCGGCGATGGCACCGGAGGAGACCAGAACGACCGAAGAGCCGGCCTCGCGCCTGGTGGCCAGCACCTCCACCAGGGTATTGAGCCGCTCCACGTCCAGGCTGCCGCCGTCCCGGGTCAGCGAGCTCGAGCCGACCTTGACCACGACCCGGTGCGCGTCGCGCACCGACGACCTCCCCACGCTGCTCATGGCCGCAGCCTAGAGATCGTCGTCGTCCTCCGAGGCGGCGTCCGCCCAGTGACCGGCCTGGCGCTCGGCGGCCAATTCCTCGCGCGCTGCCGTCTTGGCGGCACGGCGGGCGGCGTAGTCCTCACGCTTCTGGTCACGCGTGGGGCGGTGGGCGTCCTCGAGGCGCAGGTCGGTGCCGCGCGGGCCCGCCAGCAGCTCGGCCCCGGCGGACATCGTCGGCTCCCAGTCGAAGACGACCGCGTTGTCGGTGGCCCCGATGACGACGGTGGCCCCGGCCACGGCTCCGGCCTTGAACAACGCCTCCTCGACGCCGGCCCGGTTGAGCCGGTCGGCGAGGTAGCCCACGGCCTCGTCGTTGGAGAAGTCGGTCTGGCGCACCCAGCGCGTGGGCCGCTCGCCGACGACGCGGAAGATCTCGCCGTCGGGGGTGTTCTCGCGGGTCACCGTGAAGCCGCTGTCGTCGACGGCCTTGGGCCGTAGCACGACCCGCGGGACCTCGACGACCTCGAGCGCCTTGCGGGCCTCGGCCACGTGGCGGGCCATGGCGAAGCCGAGCTCGCGCAGGCCGGTGCGGGCGACGGCGGAGACGATGAAGACCTCCAGCCCGCGGGCCTCGAGGTCGGGCCTGACCATCTCGGCCAGCTCGCGGGCCTCGGGTACGTCGGCCTTGTTGAGCACG
>NZ_JBTCWL010000080.1:0-15791 GCF_054325275.1 Oryzihumus sp. | reverse complement strand
GTGGTGACCGACGCGGACGGCGGCGAGACCATCGCGATCCGCTCGATGATGTACCTCGCCCTGTCCTACGACCACCGGATCGTCGACGGCGCCGACGCGGCGCGCTTCCTGTCGACGATGAAGCAGCGGCTCGAGGAGGGCGCCTTCGAGGCGTCCCTCGGCCTCTGAGCGGGGACGACACGATGCCACAGCGCGTCGCCATCACCGGAGCCTCCGGCCTGATCGGCGGCGCGCTGTCGGCATTCCTGAGCGGCCGCGGCGACGAGGTGCTCCACGTGGTGCGCCGGGAGCCGCGCACCGCCTCCGAGATCGGCTGGGACCCCCGTCACCGCCAGCTCGACCCGGCCGCCCTGTCGGGCGTGACCGCGGTGGTCAACCTCGCCGGCGCCAACGTGGGCGGCAAGCGGTGGACGCCCGCCTACAAGCAGGAGATCTTCGCCTCCCGCGTCGACAGCACCCACACCATCGCCTCGGCGCTGGCCGACCTCCACGAGCCGGTGCGGCTGGTCAACGCCTCGGCGATCGGGATCTACGGCTCGGACCGGGGCGAGGAGGTCCTCACCGAGGACAGCGAGCCGGGCCAGGGCTTCCTCGCCGACGTGGTGCGCGCCTGGGAGTCGGCCACCAAGCCTGCGGCCGACGCTGGGCTGCCCGTGGCGATGGCCCGCACCGGCCTGGTCATGTCCCCCGACGGCGGGGCGTTCGAGCGGCTGCTCACCCTCGGCCGGCTCGGCCTGCTCGGCCCGCTCGGGTCGGGCCGGCAGTACTGGAGCTGGGTCACCCTGCGTGACGTCGTGCGCGGCTACGCGCACCTCATCGACCGCGAGGACGTGACCGGCCCGGTCAACCTCGTCGGGCCGGCGCCGGCCCACCAGGCCGACGTCGCCCGTGCGGTGGCGACCGAGCTGCACCGCCCCTCGGTGCTGCCGGCCCCCGGGTTCGCGTTGAAGGCGGTCCTGGGCGAGTTCGCCGACGACGTGCTCGGCAGCGCGCGGGTCATGCCGAGCGCCCTCACCGCCTCGGGCTTCACGTTCGAGCACGACACACTCGAGCAGGCCGCCGCCTGGCTCGTCGACCAGGCCGGGCTCGCCGCCTGACCCCTGCACGGCCGGCTCGCGTCACGGCCGGCCATGCGCTCGCTCAGCGGTAGCTGACGATGCGCCACCCCTGGCTCGTCCAGGCCAGCGTGAACGTCAGCGGCGGCCCGGCGACCGCCGGCCGCGCCAGGGTCGCTCCCCCGTCCTCGACCACGACGTATGCCGCGGTGTCGACGCGCGCCCGCAGCGTCGCCGTGGTGCCGGCCAGGGTGCCCGAGGCGGCGCGCACCGTGAGCCGCAGCCCGCGGTAGCTCGCGTGCCGCGACAGCAGCGTGCCGACGTGGGCAACATCGGTCTGCAGGGCCGGTGAGCCGGGCGCGTCGACCGCCGCCAGCGCGGCCGGGTCGCGGGACGTCCAGGCGGCGGCACGACGGTCGGCCAGCTGCTGCAACAGCTCTCGCGGGGCATGCGCCGGGGCCTGCCGGTCCAGGACGGCACCGCCGCCGACCGGCGCGCCCGGCGCCCCGGGCGCCGCCGGCGCGGTGTGGCGTGCCGCCGCCCAGGCGCCCGAGGCGCCGAGCAGAACCACCGCCAGCAGCGCAACACCGGGGAGGGCCCAGGTGCGGCGACGGCGAAGGGAGGCGGCACGGGTGGCCGCGTCCGTGGATACCGTCGTGCCCTTCCCCCGCGACCTGCCGGGCACACGACGCAGCACGGGACGCAGCCGGCTCGCCGCGCGCCGCCACCTCGACGGCACCGGCGCCACGCGGTCGGCCGCAGCCTGGGCGCGCAGCCGGTGCGTGAGGTCACCCGCCGGGTCCTCCCCGGTGGCCAGCCGCACGGGCTCGGCCGGAGCCGCGGCGTAGGCGGCCACGGCGGCCTCTCGCGCGCTGGGGCGGTCCGCCGGGTCCGGGGCCAGGCACCGCTCCACGAGGCCCACCAGCGCCGCCGGGGCTCCGGTCCCGAGCGTGGCCAGCGGCGGCCGGACCGCCGGTGGCGGGGGCGCGGCCCCGGTCAGCGCCAGCCAGCCCACGGCGCCCAGGGCGTGCACGTCGGCCGCCGGGCTGGCGCTCGCCCCGTCGACGACCTCCGGCGCGACGTAACCGGGGGTGCCGTGCCCGTCGCCGGGGTCCTCCCCCGCCAGCCGCGCAACGCCCAGGTCCGCCAGCATGGGCTTGCCCTCACGAGTGAACAGCACGTTCGCCGGCGAGACGTCGGCGTGCACCACGCCCACCTCGTGCAGCTGGGCCAGCGCACCGGCGAGCGGGGTGAGGACGGTGACGGCCTCCCCCGCCGACAGGTGCCCGCGACCGGCCACGACCCGGGCCAGGCTGCCGCCGTCGGCGAGGTCGAGGACGAGCGCCAGCCTCCCGTCGGCCAGCGGCACCGCGTCGTGCAGCCGGACCACGTGGTCCCCGGCCGTGCGGCTGAGCACAGCCAGCTCACGCAACGCCTGGTCACTGAGCTCGGCCCGGGAACCGTTGCCGGACAACACCTTCACGGCCACCCGGGCGCCGTCCCGATCCCGTTCGGCGAGCCAGACCGTGCCCGACGCGCCCCGCCCGACCTGGCCGAGCAGGAGACACCCGGGCACCGTGGGCTGCTCCATCGCAGACACCCCCTAGGGTTTCGCGCATGGCAACCGACACCCCCACGATCCTCGCCACCTCCGGCGGCTACCGGATGCACGAGCGCCTGCGCTTCGAGTTCGCTGAGCTCGTCCACTATGCCGTGGATCTGTCCGGCGCCGACGCGCGTATCCCCAAGGTCTGCCACATCGGCACGGCCATGGGCGACCAGCGCTGGTTCAACGCCGAGATGGACGAGGCCGGCCGGCACGCGGGCTACGCGATGAGCCACCTCAACCTGTTCACCATGCCCAACGTCGAGGACGTCGAGGGCCACCTGCTGGAGCAGGACGTGGTCTGGGTCAACGGCGGCTCGGTGGCCAACCTGCTGGCCGTGTGGCGCGTGCACGACCTCGACCAGATCCTGCGCCGCGTCTGGGAGGCCGGCGTGGTCCTCGCCGGTGTCTCGGCCGGGTCGATCTGCTGGTTCGAGGGCGGCACCACCGACTCCTTCGGCGCCGAGCTGCGCGCGGTCACCAACGCCCTGGGCTTCCTGCCCTACGGCAACGGCGTGCACTACGACAGCGAGGCACGACGCCGGCCCCTGGTGCACCGCCTGGTCGCCGACGGCACGCTGCCCACGACGCACTGCACCGACGACGGCGTCGGCCTGCTCTACCGCGGCACCGAGCTCGTCGAGGCCGTCACCGAGCAGGACGGCAAGGGCGCCTACATCGTCACCCGTGACGGCGACAGCGCCGTCGAGGAGCGCCTCGAGCCGCGTCGCCTCTGACCCCACCACCGGTATGCCGTGTGGTCACCGCCGGGCTGACCACACGGCAGGTGACCACACGGCATACGACGCGTCGAGGGGCTGGGTGCCTCAGGCGCCGGGGGTCTGCACCCGGGCCACGGTCCCGGTGCCGGCGCTGACACGGGCGGCGTCGATGACCGCCAGGGTGTGCACGGCGTCGCGCGGGTCGACCGGCATCGCGGCCTGCGAGTCGGCGGCCGTGAGGGCCTGCGCGACCCTGCGGTAGAAGTCGACCTGGCTGGAGTCCCGGCGCCGCACCGGCCGGCGTGTCTCGCCGGCATAGACCCAGCCGCAGTGGTCGGCGTCCTGGTTGCGCAGGTCGACGTAGATGTCGAGGTCGCTCTCGAACTCGTTGAGCACGTAGGCCGCCCGACGCCCGAGCAGCCGCAGGCGCGGCCCGGGGGCCGCCGCCACCGACGTGGTGCCCAGGTGGCTGCGCACGCCGGAGGCGTGGCGGCATGCCAGGAACGCCTCGTCCTCGGCGGTGGTGGTGTGCGCGGCGACCTCGGCGTAGACCGCCTCAACGGGGCCGAACAGGTCCACCGCCTGGTCCAGCAGGTGGGTCTGCAGGTCGAGCATGATGCCGCCGCCGTCCTGCCAGGCGGCGTTCTCGCGCCAGCGGTCCTTGGGCTCCGGACGCCAGCGCTCCCAACGGATCTCGGCACGGAAGACGTCGCCGAGCTCGCCGTCGCGGACCAGCTCGCGGGCGGTGACGTGCTCGGCGTCGAAGCGCCGGTTCTGGAACACGGTCAACGGCACCCCGGCCGCGGCCGCCGCCTCGACGACCGAGTGGGCGTCCGGCGCGCTGGTGGCCAGCGGCTTGTCGACGACCACGGGCAGACCCGCCTCGATGACCTGCCGGGCCTGGGCGGCATGGGCGCCGCTGGGCGTGGCCAGCACGACCAGGTCGAGCCCGGGCGTCGCGAGCAGCGCGTCGAGGTCGGGGACGACCTCGGCGCCCGGGTTCTCCTCCCGGGCCTGCGCCGCGCGCTCGGCGTTGGACGTCGACACGGCCGCGACCGTCAGGCCGGCGGCACGCATCAGCGGAGCGTGGATTCCCTGTCCGGCGGAGCCGAACCCTGCAAGACCGACGTTCGTCACGGGACGACCCTATGCCGCGACGGATGCACGGACCGACGCCGGTCGGCGCCGGGCAGCCCGCCGGACCGCTACCGGGAGAGCCGGCCCGGCCACCAGATCCGGGAGTCGATGTCGTAGGCGAACGCGGGCACGAGCAGCGAGCGCACGACCAGGGTGTCGAGGAGGACACCGAAAGCCACGATGAACGCGATCTGCACCAGGAACAGGATCGGCAGCACCGCCAGCGCGGAGAACGTCGCGGCGAGCACGACGCCGGCGCTGGTGATGACACCGCCGGTGACGGCGAGCCCGACGAGGATGCCCGGCCGGGTGCCCCGCTCCTGCGACTCCTCACGCACCCGGGTCATGAGGAAGATCGAGTAGTCGATGCCCAGCGCGACGAGGAACACGAACGCGTAGAGCGGCGTGGACGGGTCGCTGCCCGGGAAGTCGAAGACGTGGTTGAACACCAGCGCGGCGACGCCCAGGGTGGCGGCGAAGGAGATGACGTTGGCGACGACGAGCACCACCGGCGCCACGAACGAGCGCAGCAGCAGCATCAGCACGACGAAGATGACCGCCAGGATCGTCGGGATGATGACCTTCAGGTCCCGCTCGCTGGCGTGCCGGACGTCGAGGTTGATGGCGGTGCTGCCGCCGACCCGCACGGCAGGGCTCACCTGGTGGAGGTCGCGGCGCAGGTTCTCCACCACGGTCTCGGCCGCGGGGCTGTCGGCGGCAGGCGTGAGGGTGGCCTGCACCAGCACCTGGCCGTCGACGACCTTGGGCGGTGCGGCCGGGTTGTCCCCGACCGCCACCGCCGCGACGCCGCTCTCGGCCTTGGCTCGGGTGACGACCGCCTGGGCCTTGTCTGCCGGCGCGACGATCTGGACGGGGGTGCCCGACCCGGCCGGGAAGTGACGGGCGAGGACCTCCTGGCCGGTGACGGACTCGACCTTGTTGAGGAAGATCTGCGACTGGGAGATGCCCGAGGCCTTCAGCGTCGGGACGAACGCGACGCACGCCAGCAGGAGGACGAGGGTGGTGACCCACACCCGGCGCGGGTGGCGACCGACGAGCCCGGCGACGCGGCCCCAGATGCCACGCCGGCCCACGGAGTCCTCGGCGTGCACGTGGTCCACGCGCGGGATGAGCGGCCAGAAGATCTTGCGGCCGAACAGCAGCAGCACCGCCGGCAGGAACGTCAGGGCCGAGAGCAGCGCCCCGGCGATGCCGAGCGCGCCCACCGGACCGAGCCCGCGGGTGTTGCCGAGCTGGGAGAGCATCAGGCAGAGCAGGCCGAGGATGACGGTCGCGCCACTGGCGATGATCGGCTCGGCGGCGGCACGCCAGGACGCGCGCATCGCCGCCCACTTGCTCGGGTGGTCGTGCAGCTCCTCCCGGTAGCGGGAGACGAGCAGCAGGGCGTAGTCGGTGGAGGCACCGACGACGAGGATCGAGAGGATGCCCTGGCTCTGGCCGTTGAGGTCGATCGTGCCGTTCTTGGCCAGCGGGTAGATCACCAGCGCGGCGGCGGCGAGGCCGAACATCGAGGTGATGAGCACCGCAAACGGCAGGATCGGGCTGCGGTAGACCACGAGCAGGATGACGAAGACGACGCCGAGGGCGACGACGAGCAGGATGCCGTCGATGCCGCTGAACGCGGTGACGAAGTCGGCGAGGATGCCGCCGGGGCCGGTGACGTAGACCTTCAGGCCTTGCGGGGCAAGGGTGTTGGCCGCTGACTCACGCATTGCCTTGGCGCCCTCGTAGAGCGCCGAGGAGCCCTGCAACGGCTCGGCGGCCTTCTTGCTGTCCAGGGGTACCGGCACGAGGAGCGCCTGCCTGTCCTGGCTCGGCACCGCGAATCTGGGCGTCTCCTTGAGGTACTCCCCCAGGGTCCGGCCCTTGCCCGCGAAGGTGAGGTCCGGGATACCGGCGATGAACTGCTGCACGGCGGCCTGGTCGGCGGGCTTGAGCCCGCCGGGCCGCTCGACCACGACGAAGTAGGGCAGCGTGCTCGTGTCGGTGAACTTCCCCGCGAGCTTCTGCACCTCGGTCGACTCGGCCGACTTGGGCAGGAACGAGGCGTTGTCGTTCTTCTGCACTTCGCTGAGCTTGCCGACCAGCGGGCCGCCGACGCTGCCGATGGCGAACCAGGCCAGGGCCACCAGCAGCACCGCCACCAGGCGGACCGCCCGCGTCCGCCCGGGGGCCTTGGCCCGCTCCGCGTTCTCCTGCTCCGGCGTGATGTCGTGCCGTGTCATGACCTGCCGCTCCCCAGCTCAACCGTCCGTTGGATAAAGCCTATGGGCTTGCTGGGTATGCCGCGCCGGCGGCGTACCCTGCAGGCATGCGTTTCGAGCACCTGGGGTTTGCACCGGACTACGTCGACTACCGCGCGGCGTGGGACACGCAGCGCGAGGTCCACGCGGGCGTGGTGGCCGGCGGTGAGGACACCGTGCTGCTGTTGGAGCACGAGCGGGTCTACACCGCGGGCAAGCGCACCGAGCCGCACGAGCGGCCCTTCGACGGCACCCCGGTGGTCGACGTGGACCGAGGCGGCAAGATCACCTGGCACGGGCCGGGCCAGCTCGTGGGCTACCCGATCGTGCGGCTGCCCTCCCCGGTCGACGTGGTCGCCCATGTGCGCCGGCTCGAGGAGATGATGATCCGGGTCTGCGCCGACCTCGGCCTCGAGGCCGGTCGCGTCGAGGGCCGCAGCGGGGTGTGGGTCGCCGCCGACGAGCGCGGCCCCGACCGCAAGATCGGCGCCATCGGCATCCGGGTCAGCCAGGAGGTGACGATGCACGGCTTCTCGCTCAACTGCGACTGCGACCTGTCCTGGGCGCAGGTGATCATCCCGTGCGGCATCGCCGACGCCGGCGTGACCTCGCTGAGCCAGGAGCTCGGCCGGGACGTGACGGTGTCCGAGGTGCTCCCCTACGCCGAGAAGCACCTGGCCGACGTCCTCACCCTGGGCTGAGCCGCGCGTCGCGCCGCCGGGCGCGCAGCCCGGCGCTACCGTGTGCCGACCCGTCGCCGACCGGCTGCGGGTGGGGCACCGGGGGGTGGACGTGGCTGGGACGACGGCGGAGCTCGCGATCTCGACGCGGGGACTGCGCAAGACCTACCGCACGCGCAAGGGACGTCGCGTGGCGGTGGAGGGGCTCGACCTGGACGTCCCGGTGGGCGGGGTCCACGGGTTCCTCGGCCCCAACGGCTCGGGCAAGACGACCTCCATCCGCATGCTGCTGGGGCTGGTCCGGGCCGACGCGGGCACCATGACGGTCTTTGGCCACCGCGTCCCGGAGCGGCTGCCGGAGGTCATCGCCCGCGTCGGTGCGATCGTGGAGCAGCCGAAGTTCTTCCCGGCGTTCTCCGGCCGACGCAACCTCGAGCTGCTCGCCGACGCCATCGGGACGCCGCGCTCCGCGGTGAGCGAGGTCCTCGAGGAGACGGGACTGGGCGAGCGCGGTACCGACCGGTTCAAGAGCTACTCCCTCGGGATGAAGCAGCGCCTCGCCGTGGCCGCCACGCTGCTCAAGAAACCCGACCTGCTGATCTTCGACGAGCCCACCAACGGCCTCGACCCGGCCGGGATCCGCGAGATCCGGGACACGATGCGCGGGCTGGGCGAGCGCGGCCGGACGGTCCTCGTCAGCAGCCACATCCTCGCCGAGGTCGAGCAGGTGGCCGACTCGGTGTCGATCATCGGGCACGGCCGCCTGCTCGCGTCGGGGCCCGTGGCCGAGGTCATCGGCGGCCAGTCCGCCGGCGCGGTCCGCGTCGGTGTCGACGACCGCGACCAGGCGCACCGGGTGCTCCTCGAGGGCGGGATGGTGGTGCGACCCGACGGTCCGGACCTTCTCGTCGAGGGCCTCGGGGACCCGGCCGAGGTGACCCGCCGGCTCGCGCACCATGGACTGTTCGTCAACCAGCTGGTCACCGTGCGGGCGGACCTCGAGTCGGTCTTCCTCTCGCTCACCAGCGGCGAGGACCTGCGGGCCGCGGGAGCGGCACGATGAGGCGCCTCGTGGCGGTCGAGCTGCGCCGGCTCCGCGCCCGCCGGCTCACGGTGATCGGGCTGATCGGCGTCGTGGTCGGCCTGGCCTTCATGGGCTACGGCATGTGGGACCAGGCCCGCCCGCTCACCACCTCGCAGCGACAAGCGGCCACGGCGGCATACAACCAGGCCCGCCAGGACTGGCTGGCCCACGGTGACCAGATGCGCACCGACTGCCTCGCCGGGCAGGCCGACGCGCGCAAGACCGACCCGAAGGCGGACTTCGGCTGCGACAACATGGAGCCCAGGCTCGAGAACTACGGCAAGCCCCGGCCGCGGCTCGACGACCTCGTGCCCAGCGGCCTCGAGGGCGCCGCCTACCTCGTCGCGTTCGTGGCCTTCGTGGTGGGCGCCGGGTTCACCGGGGCCGAGGTCGCCAGCGGGGCCCTCGGCACCTGGCTGACCTTCGAACCGCGCCGGCTGCGGGTGCTGGGCAGCAAGCTGGTCGCTGTGGTGTCGGGCACCGCCGTCGTCGGGACTGCCGCCGTGGGCCTGGTGCTGACGACCGGGTGGCTGCTCGTGCAGCACTACAACCCCGGCGCTCACACCCCGGCCGGCCTGTGGTCGACCCTGTCCGGCCAGTCGGGTCGCGCCGTCGCGGTGACCGCGGCGGCGGGCCTGGCCGGCGCGGCCCTCGCCCTCCTGCTGCGCCACACCGCGGCGGCCCTCGGGGTCGTCATCGGATACCTGGTGGTCGTCGAGGGGCTGCTGGGCAACCGGTTCAGCGGCGTCAAGCCCTGGCTGCTGCAGACCAACGTCATCGGCTGGCTCGAGCACGGCACGTCCTACGGCCTCGACGTCTGCACGGTCGCGCCCGACGGCAGCTACGGCTGCCAGACCGTCCGACGGGCCATCACGTTCGGCCACAGCTCGCTCGTCCTTGCCGTGGTGCTGGCCGCGGCGCTGGCACTGACGGTCGCCGTGTTCCGGCGCCGGGACGTCGCCTGACCCACATCACCTGCCACACGCCGAGCCGCTGTGCCCGGGCCGGACCCGGGCACCGCGCCTCGGACGGGGGCCGGCCTCAGCCGAGCTGGGGGATGACCTCGCTGGCCACGAGGTCGAGGTGGTCCAGGTCGGACAGGTCGAGCACCTGCAGGTAGATCCGCTGCGAGCCGGCCTCGGCGTAGCGGCCGATCGTGTCGACGATCTCGGCCGGGGAGCCGGCCAGGCCGTTCTCGCGCAGCTCGGCCAGGTCGCGCCCGATCGCCTCGGACCGGCGGGTCAGCTCGTCCCAGGTGGCGCCGGCGCACAGCACCAGCGCGTTGGACATCGTGATCGTGGCCGGGTCGCGGTCATGTTCACGGGCGACCGCGCGCACGTTCTCGAACTTCTCGGCGGACTCCTCCACCGACACGAACGGCAGGTTGAACTCGCTGCCGTAGCGGGCGACCAGCTCGGGCGTGCGCTTCCTGCCCTTGCCGCCGATGACGATCGGCACGGCGTCCTGCTCGGGCTTGGGCAGCGCGGGGCTGTCGGTGAGCTGGTAGTGCTTGCCGTCGAAGGAGAAGCGCTCGCCCGCCGGGGTCTCCCACAGGCCGGTGATCACCGCGAGCTGCTCCTCGAGCCGGTCGAAGCGCTCGCCCACCGCCTCCGGGAACGGGATGCCATAGGCCAGGTGCTCGGCCTCGAACCACCCGGCCCCCAGGCCGAGCTCCACCCGGCCACCGGACATCTCGTCGACCTGGGCCACCTGCACCGCGAGCATGCCGGGGTGGCGGAACGTCGCCGAGGTCACCAGCGTGCCCAGCCGGATCGTCAGGGTCTCGCGGGCCAGGCCGGCCAGCGTGGTCCAGGTGTCGGTCGGACCCGGCAGCCCGTCGCCGTCGCCCATCGCGAGCAGGTGGTCGGAGCGGAAGAACGCCGAGTAGCCGCACTCCTCGGCGCGGCGGGCCATCGCGAGCTGCTGGCCGTAGGTGGCCCCCTGCTGGGGCTCGGTGAAGATGCGCAGGTCCATTCGGCCAACTCTAGGTCGCCGCGGTGTGGCGCCCGACACCGCCCGGGACCTGTGCCGCACCCCTGCGGGACCAAGGTCGCTGGCCCCGCCGCCCTCCCCACGTGAGCCTGTCTGGAGGGAGGGGCACCACCGGTGCGCCCCACGGACAGGAGGACGAGATGGAGCGACTCGAGGACCGGGTGGCCCTGGTGACCGGGGGTGCCAGCGGCATCGGTGCCGCCACCGCGCACCGCCTCGCGGCCGAGGGCGCCACGGTGATGGTCACCGACGTGCAGGACGACCTCGGCGAGAAGGTCGTCGCTGCGATCCGCGACCAGGGCGGCACCGCCGAGTACGCCCACCTCGACGTCTCCTCCGAAACGGACTGGCAGGAGGTCATCGAGCGGGTCCGTGCGGAGCAGGGCCGGCTGGACGTCCTCGTCAACAACGCCGGGATGGGCGACCTGGCCTCGATCGAGGACACCTCCCTGGCCGACTGGGAGCGGACCATCTCTATCGACCAGACCGGCGTGTTCCTCGGCATGAAGACCGCCGCCGCCCTGCTCAAGGCCTCCGGCCACGGCTCGGTCATCAACATCAGCTCGATCTTCGGCGCGATCGGCGGCTTCGGGACTTCCCCGGCCTACCACGCCGCCAAGGGCGCGGTGCGGCTCATGACCAAGAACACCGCCCTGCACTGGGCCCCCGACGGCGTGCGCGTGAACTCGATCCACCCCGGCTTCATCGACACCCCGATCCTGGCGCCGGTCAAGGGCACCGAGTTCGAGTCGGTGATGACCAGCGCCACCCCGCTCGGCCGCCTCGGCCGCCCGGAGGAGATCGCCGCCGGGGTCGCCTACCTCGCCAGCGACGACGCCAGCTACGTCACCGGCTCCGAGCTCTACATCGACGGCGGCTACACGGCCCGGTGAGACCCACCGGTATGCCGTGTGCCCCGGTCCGCGCGGTCGACACGATGGGTGCGTGAGGCGACGCACCGAGGTGACCGGGACGACCAGGAGGCGCACGGCATACCGGTGCTCCCCCGGAGGAGCACGGCGGGTGCGGGGAGCGTCGGGGACGGCGCGTAGTCTGGAGGGCGGTCCGGGTGTGCTACCGCACGCCCGCCTTCTTCTGACTGGCAAGGGAGCCGTTTGTGACCGTCGCACCTGAGGGTCGCCGCATGCTGCGCGTCGAGGCGCGCAACGCCGAGACGCCGATAGAGCGCAAGCCGGAGTGGATCCGCACCACCGCCAAGATGGGGCCGGAGTACACCGCGCTGCACTCGATGGTGAAGAGCGAGGGGCTGCACACCGTCTGCCAGGAGGCCGGCTGCCCCAACATCTTCGAGTGCTGGGAGGACAAGGAGGCCACCTTCCTCATCGGGGGTGACGTCTGTACCCGACGCTGCGACTTCTGCGACATCGCCACCGGGCGCCCCACCGCCCTCGACCTCGACGAGCCGCGCCGCGTCGCCGAGTCGGTGCGCCAGATGGGCCTGCGCTACTCCACCGTCACCGGCGTGGCCCGCGACGACCAGCCCGACGGCGCCGCCGGTCTCTACGCCGAGACGATCCGCCAGATCCACGCGCTCAACCCCAACACCGGCGTCGAGATCCTCCCGCCCGACTTCGGCGCCCGGCCCGAGCTGGTCGGCCAGGTCTTCGACGCCCGCCCCGAGGTGTTCGCCCACAACCTCGAGACGGTGCCCCGGATCTTCCGCAAGATCCGCCCGGCGTTCACCTACGAGAAGTCGCTCAAGGTGCTCTCCATGGCCCGCGAGGCCGAGCTGGTGACCAAGTCCAACCTCATCCTGGGCATGGGCGAGGAGGACCACGAGATCGAGCAGGCGATCCGCGACCTGCACGACGCCGGCTGCGACATCCTCACCATCACCCAGTACCTGCGCCCCTCCAAGCTGCACCACCCGATCGACCGGTGGGTCAAGCCCGAGGAGTTCGTGCACTGGAGCGAGGTCGCCGAGGAGATGGGCTTCAAGGGCGTCATGGCCGGGCCGCTGGTGCGCAGCTCCTACCGGGCTGGCCGCCTCTGGGCGCAGGCCATGAAGAAGTGGGGCCGCGAGGTGCCGGCGCACCTGTCGCACCTGGCCGAGGCCGCCTCCTCCCCCGCCCGCCAGGAGGCCGCGTCGCTGGTCCAGCGTGCTCTCGGCAGCGCCTCCTGACCGGTAGTCTGGACACCATGGCCCGCAAGGATTCACCCCAGTCAGCCGTGCCCGAGAAGGCCGGCCGCATCGCCCAGATGCGCCAGATCTTCACGACCGCCCGCGCGGTCGACCCCGCCATCGGCTGGTGGATGCTGCTCGCGCTGCTCGGCGTGACGCTGGTCGGCGTCGTCGTCGGCCTCGTCGTCGGGCACCCGATCTACGCCGGCTTCCTCGGCCTGATGTTCGGTGTCCTCGCGGCCATGGTGGTCATGAGCCGCCGCGCCGAGCGGGCCGCCTACCGCTCGATCGAGGGCCAGCCCGGTGCCGCCGGCGCCGCCCTGTCGGCCCTGCGCCGCGGGTGGTACTACGACCAGCAGCCGGTGGCCGCCGAGGCCGTGCGCCCCGGCGACCTGGCCTCGGCCGCGATGGTCTTCCGCGCCACCGGCCGTCCCGGCGTGGTCCTCGTCGGTGAGGGCCCCTCCGCCCGCGCCTCCCGCCTGCTCGAGTCCGAGCGCAAGAAGGTCGCCCGCATCCTGCCCGGCGTGCCGGTGACGGTGCTGCGCATCGGCGACGACGAGGCTGCGGTCCCGGTGCGCAAGCTCGCCAACCAGATCCGCCGGCTCAAGCCCACCCTCACCAAGGAGGAGGCGGCGCAGGTCAACAAGCGGCTCAAGGCCCTCGGCGGCGCGCGTCCGCCGATCCCCGCCGGCGTCGACCCGAACCGCGTGCGCATGGACCGCAAGGCGATGCGCGGCCGCTAGACCTCCGACCGAACACCTCTCAGCCCGCGTTTGCGCCCCGTCCGAGGCCGGAAACGCGGGCTGAGGCGTGTCCGGATGCGTGCGGGCGGCGGGCCGGGAGGCACGGGCGACTCACGGCATACCGGGACGAGCGGTGTCGCGACGTATGCCGCGTGCTCACGCACGCAGCGAACCCACCTCAGCGGGTGCGGAGGATGACGGTGCCGGCGGCCTTGTCGTGCAGGCCGCGCTCGTCCTTGTCCCAGATCAGGGCCGGGACGGCGATCGCCAGCAGCAGGCTGCGGACCAGGCCCGGCACCGGGCCGGCCGGCGCCCCGCCGAGCCGGACGACGCGCAGGCCCATGATGCGGTGGCCCACGGTGAAGCCGACCGTGCCGACGAGCAGGACGTTCTCGGCGAAGAACACGGCCAGGGGCAGCAGCCCACCGGCGCCGCCACGGCCGAACTCCCCGCCGAGGAAGGCGACAGCCACGAGCTGGCACAGCGTCCAGTCGATGAAGATGGCGACCAGACGCCGCCCGAACCGGGCGACGGAGCCCGGCCCCTGCTCGGGCAGGCCGAGGCGCTGCCCGGGGTAGGTGCCTTCGCCTGCGCGTGCTGCGCGCGGGCCCTCGATCCACGAGCCGACGTCCTTGCGGTCCACCACGGGAGACAGGTTACGTCGGTCACGCCGCCGGCTGCGCGGGCGGGCCGTCCGTAACACCGGGGAAACATTCGGGTCATGGTCGGGAAATCCCGGGGGGCTAAGGTCGTACGCGACCCACCCGGGCCGGCGATCGTGCCCGCCCCACCACAGGAGGTTGGATGTTCAGCAACGCTGACGAGGTCCTCAAGTTCATCAAGGACGAGGACGTCAAGTTCGTCGATGTGCGCTTCTGCGACCTGCCGGGCGTGATGCAGCACTTCAACGTGCCTGCTCAGACGTTCGACGCGGACGCGTTCTCGAACGGCCAGATGTTCGACGGCTCCTCGATCCGTGGTTTCCAGGCGATCCACGAGTCCGACATGAAGCTCATCCCGGACCCGACGACCGCCTACGTCGACCCGTTCCGCAAAGAGAAGACGCTGATCCTCAACTTCTCCATCGTGGACCCGTTCACGGACGAGCCGTACAGCCGCGACCCGCGCAACATCGCCGCCAAGGCCGAGGCCTACCTGAAGTCGACCGGCATCGCCGACACCGCCTACTTCGGCGCCGAGGCCGAGTTCTACGTCTTCGACGACGTGCGCTTCGAGACGAAGCAGAACGCCGGCTACTACTTCATCGACTCCGTCGAGGCCGCCTGGAACTCCGGCCGCGAGGAGGAGGGTGGCAACCAGGGCTACAAGACCCGCTACAAGGGTGGCTACTTCCCCGTCCCGCCGGTGGACCACTTCGCCGACATCCGCGACGAGATGACGCTGACCCTGCACGACGTGGGCCTCGCCGTCGAGCGCGCCCACCACGAGGTCGGCACCGCCGGCCAGCAGGAGATCAACTACCGGTTCAACACGCTGCTCAACGCCGCAGACGACGTGCTGAAGTTCAAGTACGTCATCAAGAACGTCGCGTGGGCGCACGGCAAGACCGCCACGTTCATGCCCAAGCCGCTCTTCGGTGACAACGGCTCCGGCATGCACAGCCACCAGTCGCTGTGGAAGGACGGCGAGCCGCTGTTCTACGACGAGCGCGGCTACGGCGGCCTGTCCGACATCGCCCGCTGGTACATCGGCGGCCTGCTCAAGCACGCCCCGTCGCTGCTGGCCTTCACCAACCCCACGGTGAACTCCTACCACCGCCTGGTCCCGGGCTACGAGGCTCCGGTCAACCTGGTCTACTCGGCCCGCAACCGCTCCGCCTGCGTGCGCATCCCGATCACGGGCACCTCGCCGAAGGCCAAGCGCATCGAGTTCCGCGTGCCGGACCCGTCGGCGAACCCCTACCTGGCGTTCTCCGCCCAGCTCATGGCCGGCATCGACGGCATCAAGAACCGCATCGAGCCCCCGGAGCCGGTGGACAAGGACCTCTACGAGCTCCCGCCCGAGGAGCACAAGGCCATCTCGCAGGTGCCCGGCTCGCTGCCCGAGGTGCTCAACGCGCTCGAGGCCGACCACGAGTACCTCCTCGAGGGCGACGTGTTCACCAAGGACCTCATCGAGACGTGGATCGACTGGAAGCGCGTCAACGAGGTCGACCCGATCCGCTTCCGCCCGCACCCGCACGAGTTCGAGATGTACTTCGATATCTGATCGGAGCGGAGCGGAGATCAGATATCGAACGAAGACTCAGTGACATCTGACAGTCCCCGGTCCGGCCGACCGCAGGGACCGGCTGAACTGCACTGATGCGACGGCAGGCTCCCACGGGAGCCTGCCGTCGCACACC
>NZ_JBTCWL010000079.1:0-15993 GCF_054325275.1 Oryzihumus sp. | reverse complement strand
GCCTGCGTGAGCGTCCACGGCGCCAACCGCCTGGGCACCAACTCGCTGCTCGACATCAACGTGTTCGGCCGCCGCGCCGGCATCGCCGCCGCCGAGTTCGCCTCGACCGCCCCGTGGGTCGAGCTGCCCGAGGCGCCGGAGCTGCACACCACCTCGATGATCGAGGCGATCCGCTCCCGCGGCACCGGCGAGCGCGTGGCCGACCTGCGCAAGGCGCTGCAGGAGACCATGGACCGCAACGTCCAGGTCTTCCGCACCGAGGCCTCGATGAAGGAGGCCCTCGGGGTCATCGACGAGCTCAAGGAGCGCTACGCCAACGTCGTCGTCCAGGACAAGGGCAAGCGCTACAACACCGACCTGCTCGAGGCCGTCGAGCTCGGCTTCCTCATCGAGCTCGCCGAGGTCATCACGCTCGGCGCCCTGGCCCGCAAGGAGTCCCGCGGCGGTCACTTCCGTGAGGACTACGAGACCCGTGACGACGTGAACTTCATGCGTCACACGATGGCCTACCGCGCGCCGATCAACCCCGGCGCCGAGGGTGAGCCCACCTTCGCCAACGAGGTCCGGATCGACTACAAGCCGGTGACCGTGACCCGCTACCAGCCGATGGAGCGTAAGTACTGATGACTGCTGTCGCCGAGAAGCCCGCGGGTGGGGCCGCCCCCGCCGGCGAGGTCCCTTCGTTCACCGTCACGCTGCGCATCCAGCGGTTCAACCCCGAGGTCGACACCGAGGCGCACTACAAGGACTACCAGGTCCTCGCGCACGCCACGGACCGCGTCCTCGACGCGCTGCACCAGATCAAGTGGGAGCAGGACGGCTCGCTGAGCTTCCGCCGCTCCTGCGCCCACGGCGTGTGCGGCTCGGACGCGATGCGGATCAACGGCAAGAACCGGCTCGCCTGCAAGACGCTCATCAAGGACGTCAACCCGGACAAGCCGATCACCGTCGAGCCGATCAAGGGCCTTCCCGTGGAGAAGGACCTCATCGTCGACATGGAGCCGTTCTTCGACGCCTACCGCGAGGTCATGCCGTTCCTGGTGACCAACGGCAACGAGCCGACCAAGGAGCGCCTGCAGAGCCAGGCCGACAAGGACCGGTTCGACGACACCACCAAGTGCATCCTGTGCGCGGCCTGCACGACCAGCTGCCCGGTGTTCTGGACCGACGGGCAGTACTTCGGCCCGGCCGCCATCGTCAACGCGCACCGGTTCATCTTCGACAGCCGCGACGAGGCCGCCGAGCAGCGTCTGGAGATCCTCAACGACAAGGAGGGCGTGTGGCGCTGCCGCACGACCTTCAACTGCTCCGAGGCCTGCCCCCGCGGCATCCAGGTGACGCAGGCGATCCAGGAGGTCAAGCGCGCCCTCCTGACGCGCAAGTTCTAGTCCGCGCACCTCTCACCGCACCGGCTCGGGGACGACTACGGTATGCCGTTGATGTCACCCCTGCCTCGCACCGGACGCGCCCTAGCGGCGAGCATCATGCTCGCCGCGACGGGCGCGTTCGGCGTCTGTGCCCAGGCGTCGGCGGTGCCGGCCGCCGGGAGCACCCCAGCCCCGTCGACGACGACCACGGCGCGCCCGGCCGCGGCCTCCACCCCCTCCCGGCCGGTGGTCGGCGGGGAGGCGCTCGGCCGGCCGGGCGTCATCGTGGACCGTCCCGCCGGGGTGCCCGCCCCGCCGGCGATGCCGTGCGGCTCGTGGCTGGTCGCCGACCTGACCACCGGTGAGGTGCTGGCGGCCAAGGCCCCGCACGCGCGCTTCCTTCCGGCCAGCACGCTCAAGACGCTGGCCGCCCTGGCGCTCATCCCCCGGGTCCGCCCCGAGGCCCTGGTGAAAGCCACCCCGGAGGACGCCAACGCCGACGGGACCCGCGTCGGGCTCATGTCCGGCACGGCATACCGGGCCGGCACGCTCTTCCAGGCCATGCTCATGGCGTCGGCCAACGACGCGGTCTACGCCCTGGCCTCGGCCAACGGCGGGCGCCCCCACACGGTCGGCCAGATGAACGCGATCGCGCGGCACCTCGGCGCGCTGGACACCCTCGCCGTCGACCCCAGCGGCCTGGACGGCCCCGGGCAGACCAGCAGCGCGTACGACCTCGCCCTCATCGGCCGGGCCGCGATGCAGCTGCCGGACTTCCGCACCTACGTCGCGACCAGGCACATCACGTTCCCCGGCGGCAAGGACGCCCGGGGGCGGGCGCGACCGGCATACGACATCCAGAACCACGACCGGCTGCTCTACAACTACCCCGGCGCGATCGGCATCAAGAACGGCTACACGATCGCCGCGAAGCAGACCTTCATCGGGGCGGCGACCAGGCACGGACACACCTACCTCGTCACCCAGATGGCCGGCACCAACGGCAGCTGGCGGGTCACCGCGAAGATGCTCGACTGGGCCTTCGCCTACGGCACCAGGGTCAAGCCGGTCGGCACCCTCGTCGAGCCCGGCGCCCTGGAGCAGGGCCTCGTGCACGCCCAGTCCGGGCTGCAGGCCCGCACGCTGCTGGCGGGTGCTCCTGGCGCTGGGGCGCTCGCCACGCCGCCGCCGCGGCCCTGGGTCGGCGGGGTCGGCCTGCTCGGCGCGGTCACCCTGGTGGGTGCGCTGGCGACCCGCGCGATCCGGCGGACGCGACGCTGACGGGGTCTCCTGCGCCGTTGGTGTGAGGCCGGCTCACCCCGGTGCCGGGGATCTCGTCCTTTTGTCGGAGGCGGTGTGCGGCCGTGGTTCGGCAGACTCGAGTCACGTCGACACCGGCCGATGCACGACGGCTCGGCCCCAGGACGGTGACGGCCCGGTCGGACCCCCTGCCCTCCGGGCCGTCACTCCTGTCCTGCCCCTTTGCGCAAGATAGTGCCGCTCGCGGGGCCAGTTCTGGCCCTTCCAGCGGCGCTAAGTTGCGCAAAGGGTTCAGGAGCGGACGAGGTCGCGCACGCCGCGCAGGCTCCGCCCGACCGCGCGCACCGCGATCGCCCCGGTCAGGCCCAGCACCGCGCCGGCGGCCAGGGTCGTGCGGTCGGCCGCGCGGGTGCCGAAGCTCGGCAGGCTTGGGTCGCGCGGCGGCGGGCCGGACTGCGGCCCGACGGGCTCGGCGGCCGGCTTGAGCGGGCCCACGTCGTTGGCCGCCCACGCCGCGGCGATGAGGATCACCCGGGCGATGAGGTTGAGCCAGAACAGCAGCCCGACGACGATGGCGATCGAGCCGTAGAGAGGGTTGTGCGTGGCCCGGGCGATGAGGAACGCCCCGAAGTACTTCATCAGGGTGAAGGCGATGCCGCCGACGAGCGCACCGTCACGCAGCCGGCGCCAGTCCACGTCGATGTCGGCCAGGACGCGGAAGAGCAGCAGCATGAGCGTCGCGTCGATCGCCGCGCTGACGATGAGCCCCGCGCTGGTGACCAGCCAGCCCGCGTTGCCGAGGCCAAGGCGCTCGGCGGCCCAGCCCGCGGCCGCGCCGACGACGGCGGTGAGCACCGCGGAGAGGAACACCCCCAGGCCCAGGGTCGCCAGCACCCCGAGGTCGCGCAACTTGCTCGTCACGGCGTTGCCGACACTGCCCGTGACACCGAAGACGGCCCGGATGCCCTCGCGCAGGGAACCCAGCCAGCCCAGGCCGGCCAGCACGAGGCTGACGAAGGCAACGACGCCGGTGATCGTCAGGGCGCCGACACCCGGCGGCTTGACCGGAATCGGGCGGTCAGGGTGCTGCGCGTCCTGGATGAACCCGGGGAGCATGGTGCTCAGCGTCGAGGTCACGTGGTCGAGCAGGTCGGGGCGCCCGCGCAGGACCGCCCCGAAGACGGTGAACGCCAGGGCGACCGCCGGGAAGACCGACAGGAACGCGAAGTAGCCCACCCCGCCGGCGAGGATGTTGCCGCGCACGTCGCTGTAGCGCTTCCAGGCCTTCCAGCCCCGCGTGGCCTTGGCCCGCATCAGCAGCTGCTTCACGGCATACCCCCGTCGTCGACGTGCTCCACCTGCCCATCAAATCCGAAGGTGCGTACGGGCCGCCACACGAGGTCCTCCCCGTGCTCGTAGAGGTGGAAGGCATCCACGGTGAAGGTGCAGCGGTAGTCGGCGAGCTCGGTGAACGCACGGTCCATGCTCGCCTCGTCGATGTGGTGGGCCACCGTGACGTGCGGGTGGTAGTTGAACTGCAGCTCCCGGTGCAGCGGGCCGCTGCGCACGGAGCGCTCGAGCTGCTCGCACTCGGCTATGCCCTCGGCGACCTGCACGAACACCACCGGGGAGACCGGCCGGAAGGTGCCGGTGCCGCGCAGCATCATCGTGAACGGGTCGCGTGCCACGGCCACCTTGGCCAGGTGGTCCTCGATCGCGTCCATGTCGTCACCGTCGACCTCGGTCGGTGGCAGCAGCGTCACGTGCGTCGGGATCGAGTCCGCCATCGGGTCCCCGAAGGACGCCCGCTGCCGCTGCAGCTCCTCGCCGTAGGGGGCGGGGATGGCGATGGAGACGCCGATCGTCGGCACGGGAGCGTCCTCCCTCAGCGCTTGGTGGGCAGGAAGCCGACCCGGTCGTAGACCGTGGCCAAGGTGGCGTGGGCGACGTCGCGGGCCCGCTCGGCACCCTCGGCGAGGATCCGGTCCAGCTCGGCCGGGTCGGACAGGATCTCCAGGGTCCGCTCACGGAACGGCGCGGCGACGTCGACCACGACGTCGGCGACCTCCTTCTTGAGGTCGCCGTAGCCCTTGCCCTCGAAGTCGGCCTCGAGCTCGATGATGCTGCGGCCGGACAGGGCCGAGTGGATGCGCAGCAGGTTGGAGACGCCCGGCTTGGTCTCCTCGTCGAAGCGGACCTCGCGGCCGGTGTCGGTCACGGCGGAGCGGATCCGCTTGGCGATGACCTTGGGGTCCTCGAGCATGTCGATGACCCCGGCCTGGCTGGCCGAGGACTTGCTCATCTTGGACGTGGGGTCCTGCAGGTCCTGGATCTTGGCCGTCGCCTTGACGATGTGCGGCTCGGGCACGGTGAACGTCTGGCCGTAGCGGCGGTTGAACCGCTGGGCCAGGTCGCGGGTCAGCTCCAGGTGCTGGCGCTGGTCCTCACCGACCGGCACCTGGTCGGCGGCGTAGAGCAGGATGTCGGCGGCCATGAGCACCGGGTAGGTGAACAGCCCCACCGTCGTGCCCTCGGCGCCGTGCTTGCCGGACTTGTCCTTGAACTGCGTCATCCGGCTGGCCTCGCCGAAGCCGGTCATGCACGAGAGGACCCACGCCAGCTCGGCGTGCTCGTGCAGGTGGCTCTGCACGAAGACGGTGGACCGACCGGGGTCGACCCCGCCGGCGAGGTACTGCGCCGCGGTCCGGCGGGTGCGCTCGCGCAGCTTCGCCGGGTCGACCTCGACGGTGATCGCGTGCAGGTCCACCACGCAGTAGAACGCGTCGTGGGAGTCCTGGAGCCGGACCCACTGCACCAGCGCCCCGAGGTAGTTGCCCAGGTGCAGCGAGTCGTGCGTGGGCTGCATGCCGGACAGGATGCGGGGCAGGCGCGAGGTGGGGGCGTCGGGCGCGGGCATGCGGGACATTGTGTCAGGTCAGGTGCAGCAGGCATCCCTGGGCCGGGGCCAGCACGGGCAGCGGCAGTCCGACGTCGGTCAGCAGCGCGCCGCTGACCTCCAGCCCTCCGGAGGTGGCCGCCGACCACCAGTCCGGAGCGGAGGCCTGGACCGTCGCGGGCTCACCGAGCTCGGTGCGCACCCGCACCCGGTATGCCCGGTCGCGGTCCAGGCCGGGCAGCGGCACCAGGCCGGGGGTCGCAGCCGGCCCGGTCTCCAGGCTCAGCACCTGGAACACGGCCTCGCCCCGGTCGGGCGCCACCGTCCCCTGCACCACCAGGGAGTCGTCGGGCAGGTCCGCACGCACCGGGTCGCCGCTGTGCAGCAGCGGCCGCAGCTCGCGGTACAGCCCGGCCCAGGCGGCGAGCACCTGCCGCTCCTGCGCGTCGCAGGTGGTGAGGTCCCACTCCAGGCCGGCGTGGCCCTGCAGCGCCACCAGCGCCCGGAAGGACAGGTCCAGGTGCCGGTGGGTGGTGTGGGCGCGCGGCGGCCCGATGTGGCTGCCCATCCGCTCCGGCGGCACGAGCAAACCGGTCCAGCGCTGGATGCGGGCCCGCTCGAGCGCGTCGTTGCAGTCACTGGTCCAGACACGGTCGGTGCGGGCGAGCACCCCGAGGTCGACCCGGGCGCCGCCGCTGGCGCAGGACTCGACCTCCAGGCGCGGGTGCCTGCGGCGCAGCTCGTCCAGGACGGCGTAGAACGCGGCGGTCTGGAGGTGCGTGGCCGGCCGGTCCGTCCGGTCCCCGTCGCGGCGCACCGACTCGAGCAGGTCGCGGTTGTGGTCCCACTTGAGGAAGTCGATGGCGTACTCCCCCACCAGGGCGCTGACCCGCTCGACCACGTGCGCCGCCGCGGCCGGGTTGGCGAGGTCGAGCACCTGCTGGTGCCGCCACTCCCGCGGGTGCCCGGCCGCCGGGCCGAGGACCCAGTCGGGGTGCTCGCGCACCAGGTCGGAGTCGAGGTTGACCATCTCCGGCTCGAACCACAGCCCGAACTCCATGCCCAGGCCGTGCACGTGCTCCACCAGCGGCCCCAGCCCCTCGGGCCACACCTGCGGCGAGACCCACCAGTCGCCGAGCCCGGCCCGGTCGTGCCGGCGGCCGCCGAACCAGCCGTCGTCGAGCACGAACCGCTCGACCCCGACCTGCGCGGCGACGTCGGCCAGCTCGGTGAGGTGGGCCAGGTCGGTCTCGAAGTAGACCGCCTCCCAGGTGTTCAGCACCAGCGGGCGGGGAGTATGCCGGTAGCCCGGCTCCGCGCGCTGGCTGCGGTGCAGCCTGCGGCTGAGCCCGTCCAGGCCGTCGGTGCTGTGCACGAACACCACCTCGGGGGCGGCGTAGCTCTCCCCCGGCTCGAGGCGCACCTCCCCGGGTTCGAGCAGCTCGCCGCCGCCGAGCACCGCCCGGTGCATGCCGGCGCCCTCGGGCAGCCGCTCGACGAGGTGCTCGTGGTTGCCGCTCCAGGCCACGTGCGTGGCCCACACCTCGCCGTGCCCGAAGCCGAAGCCCGCCGTGCCGACGGCCAGGAGCAGTGTCGCGTCGTGGCCGGTCCGTCCGCGGCGCGAGGCCCGCAGGTGGGTGCCGTCGCCCAGCACCGACCGCTGCGGCGAGCGCTCCCGGCACCACCGGCCGGTCAGGTCGAGCACCTCGCTCGCCCGGACCGGCAGCGGCAGCAACGCGCGCAGGGCGGCGACGTCGAGCGCCGCGTCAATGGCGCCCGTGTTGGTCACCGACCCGGACACCCGCAGCACCCCGTGGACATCGAGGCGCCAGGCCAGCGAGACCCGCACGCCCGAAGCCGCGTCCTCACCGGTCACGACGAGCTCGCGCTCCGAGGCCTGGTCCACGCTCGCCACCCACCGGGGGGCGGCCGTGCCGCCGCCGCGGTGCCCGGCGAAGCTTGGCGTGCCGAGCCACCCGTCCGCCGGCGAGGGCAGCACGGTCAGCGGCCAGGACTCGTCCAGCGCGCTGTGCGGGACCGGGCCGGACGCCAGCAGCGGCAGCTGGGCCACGGCGTCGTCGGGCAGGTCCGCGCCCCAGTGGAGGACGCGGGGCATACCGGCGGTGCTGCTGTCCACGACCAGCGCCGTGCCAGCGGCGCGCAGGACGTGCAGGTGCGGGGTCACCACCACGGCGCTCACCGCGGCGCCCTCGCGGTGCGGACCAGGTCTCGGGACACGACGGCGGGTCGGTCGGGGGCACACATGGGCGTCAGTGTGGCAGGCGCCGTGGAACGCCGACGGGTCCGCCCGCGGACCGGGTCGCTCCGCGAGCGACCCGGTCCATTGATAGTATTAGTTGATATATGTGAACTTCGGGTGAAAGAATCTGTTGACTTTTGTTACCGGCACGTCCAACATGCTCGGCATGAAGCGCCAGATCGGCGCACACGCCGGAGCCCCGGCGTCCGTCTCCTGCCTGAGGTGCCCATGAAGTCCACGGATCGTCCGGGCCGAGGTCGTCAGCGCGCGGTCGCGCTGCTGCTGGCCCTGCCCCTCGTTGCCACTGCCGCCTGCTCGAGCTCCGGCTCGGAGTCCAGCTCGGGGTCGGGAGGTGGCGGCACCGCCGCAGCCAGCAGCTGCAAGCCCGCCTCCGGCAAGGTCACGCTGCAGTTCTGGACCTGGGTGCCCGGCATGCAGCAGGTCGTCGACAAGTGGAACGCGGCCAACCCCGACATCCAGGTGCAGGTCAAGGAGACTCCCGCTGGCAACGCCGGCACCTACCAGAACATGTTCAACGCCCTGAAGGCCAACACCGCCCCGGACCTCGGGCAGGTGGAGTACGACTCCCTGGCCAGCTTCCGGCTGCAGAAGGGTCTGAAGGACATCAGCGGGTGCGCCGGCGTCAACGACGCCAAGGCGCAGTTCCCGGACTGGACGTGGTCGCAGGTCCAGATGGGCGGCCCCGGCGTCTACGCCGTCCCCCAGGACATCGGCCCGATGGCCCTGTTCTACCGCAAGGACATCTTCGACAAGGCGGGCCTGAAGCCTCCGGCCACGTGGGACGAGTACGCCAGGGACGCGCAGGTCCTCAAGGCCAGGGGCGTCTACATCACCCACTTCCCGCAGCAGGACGCCAACTGGTTCGACGGCCTGCTGTGGCAGTCGGGCGCCAAGATCTTCGACATCTCCGGCAGCTCGGTGAAGGTCTCCCTGGACGGCAGCGACTCGACCAAGGTGGCCGACTACTGGCAGAAGCTCATCGACAACAAGCTCGTGGCCACCAACCTGCAGGGCTTCTCCCCCGACCTCTACAAGGCCTGGGACACCGGCAAGGTCGCGACCTGGGTCTCGGCCGCCTGGGGCTACTCCACCATCCGGGACAACGCCAAGAGCACCGCCGGCAAGTGGGCCGTGGCACCCATGCCGCAGTGGCAGGCCGGCGACAACGCCGCCGGCAACTGGGGCGGCTCGACGACCGCCGTGTTCGGCCAGAGCCAGCACCCGGCGGAGGCGGCCAAGTTCGCCCTGTGGCTCAACACCAACCCCGAGGCGCTCGCGCTCGAGAACTCCCTGGGCGGCCTGTACCCCGCAGCCAAGGCCGGCGCCGACCTGCCGTCGCTGACCAAGGGCGTGCCCTTCTACGGCGGGCAGAAGGTGTTCGACGTCTTCAAGCAGGCGTCCTCGCAGGTCGACACCAACTTCCAGTGGGGGCCGGTCATGACCGACACCAACCGGTTCCTCAGCGACGGGTTCACCAAGGCCCTCAACGGCCAGGGCACCCTGGGTGAGGCGCTGAAGTCGGCCCAGACGCAGACCGTGTCCTCCCTGAAGTCGCAGGGCATCTCGGCCGGATGACCTGACCGGCGCGGGGGCGCCGACGCCCCCGCGCCGCTGGTCCCGCCCGCGAACCATGGAGCAGCCATGACCGCCACGCACACTGCCGCCCAGCAGCTGACGACTGGGCCGGAGCCGACCACCCCGCGCACCCGGCGGCGCAACCGGACCTGGCTGGCCTTCGTCCTGCCGTTCCTGGTGCCGTTCACCCTCTTCTACGTGGTGCCGATCGTCTACGCGATCTGGCAGAGCCTGTTCAAGACCCAGCGCACCGGCGGCCTCTTCGGGGAGTCGCACCAGGTCTTCGCGGGCCTGGAGCAGTACGCCAACGTCCTCGGCGACGACACCTTCCGCCAGGGCGTCCTGCGGGTGCTGCTCTTCGGCATCGTCCAGGTCCCGGTGATGCTGCTGCTGGCGCTGCTCATCGCGCTGGTCCTCGACTCGGCGGTGGCCCGGCTGCGGCGCTTCTTCCGCATCGCGTTCTTCGTCCCCTACGGCATCCCCGGCGTCATCGCGGCGCTGATGTGGGCCTTCCTCTACAGCCCCCAGCTGTCGCCGGTCGTGGACCTGCTCAACAAGGTCGGCACCGCGCCGGACTTCCTCGGCTCGAACCTCATCCTGTGGTCGATCGCCAACGTGGTGACCTGGACCTACACCGGCTACAACATGCTCATCATCTTCTCGGCCCTGCAGGCGCTCCCCCAGGAGGTCTACGAGGCCGCCCGGGTCGACGGCGCCGGCGCGCTGCGCACGGCGTGGAGCATCAAGATCCCGATGGTGCGCCCGGCGCTGGTGCTGACGGCGGTCTTCTCGATCATCGGCACGCTCCAGCTCTTCACCGAGCCCGTGGTCTTCCAGGCCATCTCGACCAACGTCACGAGCGGCTACACCCCCAACATGCAGGCGTACGCCGTGGCCGCAGCGAACAACTACCCGTTCTCCGCCGCCCTGTCCGTGATGCTGGCCCTGGCCACGTTCATCCTGTCCTTCGGCTTCCTGCGCCTGACCCAGAGGAGGGCCGCCGCATGAGCGCGCCGGCGATCCAGCGCCCCGCCCCCAGCACCGCCGACCCCCGCCGCGGGCGCGGCCCCCGCGAGGTCAGCCGCGTCAGCGTCGCGGTGGCGGTGGTCTTCCTCGTCGCCCTCGCCGTCTACTTCCTGCTCCCGGTCTACTGGCTGGTCGTCAACTCCACCAAGACCCAGGGCGACCTGGTCAGCAGCAACGGCTTCTGGTTCGCCCACTTCGCCCTCGTGGACAACCTCAAGCACCTGTTCACCCGCGACGGTGGCGTCTTCCTCCGGTGGGCGCTGAACTCCCTGCTGTATGCCGGGCTGGGCGCCGCCGTGGGCACGCTGCTGGCGACGATGGCCGGCTACGGCCTGGCGAAGTACACCTTCCGTGGCCGGGAGGCGCTCTTCTCGGTGATCCTCGGCGGCGTTCTGGTCCCTGCCACGGCACTCGCCCTCCCCCTGTTCCTGCTGTTCGCCCGGGTCCACCAGACCAACACGTTCTGGTCGGTGTTCCTGCCCAGCATCGTGAGCCCGTTCGGGGTCTACCTGTCGCGGATCTTCGCCGCCGCCAGCGTGCCGGACGAGGTCGTGGAGGCAGCGCGCATCGACGGCGCCGGTGAGATGCGGATCTTCTTCACCATCGCCAGCCGGCTGATGGCCCCGGCGATGGTGACGATCTTCCTGTTCCAGTTCGTGGCGATCTGGAACAACTTCCTGCTCCCCCGCGTGATGCTGTCCGACCAGCAGCTCTACCCGCTCACCTTCGGGCTGTACTCCTGGCAGACGCAGATCGCCCGCGACCCCGCGCTGCAGACGCTGGTCATCGTCGGGTCCCTGGTCTCGGTGCTGCCGTTGATCATCGTGTTCCTGTCGCTGCAACGGTTCTGGCAGTCCGGGCTGTCCGCAGGGGCGATCAAGTGAGTGACGAGGTGAGGAGGACGACGACGGCACCGACCGACTGGTCCGCCCTGCGCGGCGGGGCGGCACGCCTCGGCCTGGGCTGTGACTACAACCCCGAGCAGTGGCCGCGGGAGGTGTGGCGCGAGGACGTGCGCCTCATGCAGGAGGCCGGGCTGACCTTCGTCACCCTCGGCGTCTTCTCGTGGTCGCTGCTCGAGCCCGAGCCGGGCCGTCACGACTTCGGCTGGCTGGACGAGGTGGTGGACCTCCTCGCCGGTGCCGGGATCCGGATCGACATGGCGACCGCCACCGCCTCCCCGCCGCCGTGGCTGTCCGCCATGCACCCGGAGACGCTCCCGGTCGACCGCGAGGGCCGGCGCCTGTGGCCGGGCGGGCGCCAGGCCTGGTGCCCCAGCTCCACGGTCTTCCGTGATCGCGCCGTCGCCCTGACCGCGGCGATGGCCGAGCGCTACGGCAACCACGAGGCCCTCGCCCTGTGGCACGTCTCGAACGAGTACGGCTGCCACAACGTCCCCTGCTACTGCGACACGTGCGCGGCCGGGTTCCGGCGGTGGCTGGAGCAGCGCTACGAGGATGTCGCGACGCTCAACGACGCCTGGGGCACGGCCTTCTGGAGCCAGCGCTACACCAGCTTCGAGCAGGTGCTCCCGCCGCGCCTGGCCCCGACGCCGAGCAACCCCACCCAGGTGCTCGACTACGCGCGGTTCAGCTCCGACGCGCTGCTGGACCAGTTCCTCGCCGAGAAGCAGGTGCTGCGCGAGGTCACCCCCCACGTGCCGGTGACGACGAACTTCATGACGCTGAGCCACTTCCGTCACCTGGACTACACGCGCTGGGCCCCCCACCAGGACGTGGTCAGCACCGACCACTACCTGGTGGCGACCCAGCCGGAGGCCGAGGCCGAGCTGGCCTTCAGCGGGGACCTGACTCGCGGCCTGGCCGGCGGGAGGCCGTGGCTGCTCATGGAGCACTCCACCGGCGCGGTCAACTGGCAACCGGTCAACCCCGCCAAGCCCCGCGGGCAGCTGCTGCGCAACGCCGTCGAGCACGTGGCCCACGGCGCCGACGGCATCGGCTTCTTCCAGTGGCGGGCCTCGAAGGCGGGGACCGAGAAGTACCACTCCGGGCTGGTGCCGCACGCCGGCACCGACAGCCGGCTCTGGCGTGACGTGGTGCACCTCGGTGAGGTCGTCGGTCGCGTCGGCGAGGTCGCCGGGAGCCGGGTCGAGGCCCGGGCGGCGCTGCTGTGGGACTACGAGTCCGGCTGGGCCACCGACCAGCCCTCGCACCCCAGCGAGCTGGTGCGCTACGGGGAGGACGCGCACGCCGTGCACGCCGCGCTCCTCCATCGCGGGGTCGCCGCCGACGTGGTCCACCCCGGCACGGACCTGAGCGGCTATCCGCTCATCGTCGTGCCCACGGTCTACCTGTGGCGCGACGAGTGGACCGGTCCGTTGCAGCGGGCCGTCGAGGCGGGAGCCCGGGTCCTGGTGACCTTCTACTCCGGGATGGTGGACGAGAACGACCACGTCCGGCTCGGGGGCTACCCGGGCGCGCTCCGGTCGCTGCTCGGCCTTCGGACCGAGGAGATGTGGCCCCTGCTGCCCGGGGAGACCAGCGCGCTCGACAATGGCTGGACGGGGTCGGTGTGGGCCGAGCAGCTGCGGCTGGAGGGAGCCGAGTCGCACGCAAGCCACACCGCCGGCGACCTGGCCGGCGTGCCGGCGGTCACGCGACATGCGGTCGGCGCTGGGGCTGCGTGGTACCTCGCGACCAGGCTTGGCCAGGCAGACCTCGACGGCCTGCTCACGCAGGTCCTTTCCGACGCCGGCGTCGAGGCGCCGGTGGAGGCGCCACCCGGCGTCGAGCAAGTCCGGCGCGTCGGTGACAGCGCGTCGTACCTTTTCCTCATCAACCACGGCGACGGACCGGTGTCGGTGCCGGTGACGGGTCACGACCTCGTCAGCGCCACCGACGTCGACGGCCGGCTCGAGCTGGCCGCCGGGGGCGTCGCCGTCATCAGGGAGGGCAGCTGAGTGCTGGCACGCCAACGGCAGGAACGCATCCTGGACGAGGTCCGCGCGCACGGAGGCGTCCGGATCAGCGACCTCGTGGACCTGCTCGACGTCTCGGACATGACCGTCCGGCGGGACATCGAGCAGCTGTCGGCGCGCGGCCTGGTCGAGCGGGTGCACGGCGGGGCGGCGGCGGTCGGCGGTCGCAGCAGCGAGGAGCCCGGCTTCGTCGCCAAGTCCGCCCTGGCCCAGCAGCAGAAGCAGGCGATCGCCCGCGCCGCGGCCCGGCTGATCTCCCCCGGCGAGACGGTGGCGATGTCCGCCGGCACCACCACCCTCGCCGTGGCGCAGGAGCTGCTGGCCGTCCCTGACCTGACGGTCGTCACGAACTCCCCGCCGGTGGCGGACCTCATGCACGACCCGGGCCGACCCGACCGCACGGTCATCCTCGTCGGCGGCGTCAGGACGCCGTCGAACGCCCTGGTGGGGCCGGTGGCGGTCGCGGCGCTGCGCACGCTCCACGTCGACACCCTGATCCTGGGCATCCACGGCATGACCGAACGCGCCGGCCTGACCACACCCAACCTCGTCGAGGGCGAGACGGACCGGGCCCTGGTCGAGGCGGCCCGGCGAGTCCTGGTCGTGGCCGACCACAGCAAGTGGGGGGTCATCGGGCTCTCCACGATCGCCGACCTCGCCGACGTCGACGTCCTGGTCAGCGACGCCGGGCTGACGTCGACCGCCCGCGAGAGCCTGTCGGCCGTCGTCGGCTCCCTCGTCATCGCCGACGACGAGGACATCCACGAAGACGGAGGAGATGCGTGACCCACCCGTTCCGGCGCACCGCGACGCGGCTGGCCGATGGACGCGACCTGATCTACTTCGACGACACCGAGCCGTGGCTGAGCGGCACGTCCGACCGCGAGGCGGTCGACGAGCGCCCCCTGGGCGAGCGGTCCCCGGCCGGCACGATGCGTCGCGACGCGCTGACCGGCGACTGGGTCGGGATCGCCGGCCACCGGTTGGACCGCACCTTCCTGCCGCCGAAGGACGAGTGCCCGCTGTGCCCGACCGGCCGCGGCAGCGCCCCCTCGGAGATCCCGGCCCACGACTACGACGTCGTGGTGTTCGAGAACCGGTTCCCCTCCTTCGCGCCCGTCGCCACCCCCGCCTCCGAGCTGCCCTCCGGCCGCGACCCGCTCTTCGCCGAGGTCCCGGCCCTGGGCCGCTGTGAGGTCGTCTGCTTCACCTCCGACCACGGCGCGAGCTTCTCCTCGCTGTCACCGCACCGGGCACGCACGGTCATCGAGGCCTGGGTGGACCGCACCCGTGAGCTCTCCCGCAACCCTGGCGTCGAGCACGTGTTCTGCTTCGAGAACCGCGGCCAGGAGATCGGCGTGACGCTGCACCACCCGCACGGGCAGATCTACGCCTACCCGTTCGTGCCGCCGCGCACCGCGCAGCTGCTCGACCGGGCCCGCGCCCACCACGCGAGCACCGGGCGGCTGCTCGGTGCCGACATCCTCGACGCCGAGCGCAAGGACGGCTCGCGCATCGTCCTCGAGGGCGAGCACTGGAGCGCCTACGTCCCGTTCGCCGCGCGCTGGCCGGTCGAGGTGCACCTCGCCCCGCACCGCGACGTGCCCGACCTGGTCGCCCTCGAGGACGCCGAGAAGGACGAGCTGGCCGAGGTCTACCTCGAGCTGCTGCGCCGCCTGGACCGCTACTACGTGAAGAAGAACGGCTCCCCGGTGACCCTGCCCTACATCGCCGGCTGGCAGCAGGCGCCGGTCCGGGAGGGGCGGGACGTGTCCCGGCTGCACCTGCAGGTCATGTCGGTGCTGCGCTCGCCCGGCAAGCTGAAGTACCTTGCGGGCTCAGAGTCCGGCGTCGGCGGCTGGGTCAACGACGTGCCGCCGGAGCGGGTCGCCGAGCGCCTGCGGGAGGTCGCCACGTGAGCCTGTGCACCGACGTGGCCGCCACGTTCACCAGCCGCCTCGGCCTCTCCGCCGACGGGGTCTGGTCCGCGCCGGGCCGGGTCAACCTCATCGGCGAGCACACCGACTACAACGCCGGGCTGTGCCTGCCGATCGCCCTGCCCCAGCGCACGTATGTCGCGGCCCGCCGCCGCCTGGACCGTCGGCTGCGGCTGTGGTCCGGGCAGGCCGACGAGCCGGTGGACGTCCAGCTCGACGAGGTGGCCCCGGGCCACCCGGGCGGCTGGGGCTCCTACGTCTCCGGCGTGCTGTGGGCGCTGGAGGAGGTCGGCCACCCCGTGGGCGGCCTCGACCTCGTCGTCGACAGCGAGGTGCCGGTGGGCGCCGGGCTGTCGAGCTCGGCGGCGCTGGAGTGCGCGGTCGCCTCGGCCGTCGCCGACCTCTTCGAGCTCGACCTCACCGCCGACGACGGTGGCCGCGCCGCCCTGACGGCGGTGTGCGTCAACGCCGAGAACACCATCGCCCAGGCGCCCACCGGCGGCATGGACCAGGCGGCCGCGATGCGCAGCCGTGAGGGCCACGCCCTGCTGCTGGACTGCCGCGACGGCTCGGTCGAGCACGTGCCGTTCGAGCCCGAGACGCGCGGCCTGGCCCTGCTCGTCGTCGACACCCGCGCCGAGCACTCCCTGGTCGACGGTCAGTACGCCGAGCGCCGCGCCAGCTGCGAGCAGGCGGCCCGCGAGCTGGGCGTG
>NZ_JBTCWL010000078.1:0-17188 GCF_054325275.1 Oryzihumus sp. | reverse complement strand
ATGAAGGGCCGGTGCAGGTCGGTGACCTCGACGCCGAAGTCACGCTCGAGCTCCTCGAACGAGCCGTAGACGTCGATGCGCGGGAAGTTCGGGTCGTCGGACTTCCACACGGGGATCGGGCTGCCCCAGAAGCGGTTGCGGCTGATCGACCAGTCGCGGGCGTTGGACAGCCACTTGCCGAACTGGCCGTGCTTGACGTGCTCCGGCACCCAGGTGATCTGCTCGTTGAGCTCGACCATCCGGTCCTTGAACTTGGTGACCTCGACGAACCAGCTCGAGACCGCCTTGTAGATCAGCGGCTTCCGGCAGCGCCAGCAGTGCGGGTAGGAGTGCACGTAGCTCTCCTCGCGCACCAGCAGCCCGGCGGCCTTGAGGTCGTTGATGATCGGGCGGTTGGCCTCGAAGGCCTGCAGCCCCTGGTAGGCCGGCACCGCGGCGGTGAACTTCGCACCCTCGTCGACGGTGAGGATGGTCGGGATGCCCACCGCCTCGCAGGCCTTCTGGTCGTCCTCGCCATAGGCCGGGGCCATGTGCACCACGCCGGTGCCGTCGTCGGTGGTGACGTGGTCGCTGGCGATGACCTGCCAGGCGTTCTCGGTGCCCCACACCGAGGTGTCGGTGAGGAAGTCGAAGATCGGGGCGTAGCGCCGACCGACCAGCTCGGACCCCTTGTGGCGGGCCACGACCCGCTCGGCGGCGTCCTCACCCAGCTCCCGCGCATACGCCCCCAGGCGCGCCTCTGCCAGGACGTAGCGCGAGCCGTCGTGCTCGACGGTGACGTAGTCGACGTCCGGGCCGACCGCCATGGCCAGGTTGCTCGGCAGCGTCCACGGCGTGGTCGTCCAGGCGAGCAGCTTCTCACCGGTCTCCAGCGTCACCGCGACGGTGACCGAGGGGTCCTGGCGCTGCTGGTAGACGTCCTCGTCCATGCGCAGCTCGTGGTTGGACAGCGGCGTCTCGTCGTTCCAGCAGTAGGGCAGCACGCGCATGCCCTCGTAGACCAGGCCCTTGTCGTAGAGCGTCTTGAACGCCCAGATGACGCTCTCCATGTACTCCGGGTTGAGCGTCTTGTAGTCGTTCTCGAAGTCGACCCAGCGGGCCTGGCGGGTGACGTACTCCTCCCAGTCCTGGGTGTACTTCAGCACGGACTCGCGGCAGGCGGCGTTGAACTTCTCGATGCCCAGCTCGAGGATGTCGGCCTTGGTCTTCAGCCCCAGCTTGCGCTGCGCCTCGAGCTCGGCCGGCAGGCCGTGGGTGTCCCAGCCGAAGCGGCGCTCGACCCGGCGCCCGCGCATGGTCTGGTAGCGCGGGATGAGGTCCTTGACGTAGCCGGTGAGCAGGTGGCCGTAGTGCGGCAGGCCGTTGGCGAACGGCGGGCCGTCGTAGAAGACGAACTCGTTCTCGCCGTTCTCGCCGGCCGGGCGGCCCTCGATGGAGGCCTGGAACGTGCCGTCAGCCGCCCAGTACTTGAGGATCCGCTCCTCGATCTCCGGGAAGCGCGGGCTCGCGGCGACACCCTGCGGGCGCGCGGCGTCGGCGGACTCGGGGCTGAGGAAGTCGACCTTGGGGTAGGTCATCGCGGGCGTCTCCATCTCGTCGAAAGCGTCCGGCTCGTGGCCGTGCCTTTCGCGAGGACGACGTCCCCCGGATCGGTCCGGGAGGCACCGCGGTACCACCTCGCTTGCCGGACGCGGCCCCCGGTGGCGGGGACACGGCATACGGCCGCTCTGGTCGAAGGCTGTGACGGGCCCACCCGTCCGGTTCTAGTGAGGCCTCGCGGCCCGTTCTTCCGGAGGCTCGCCGGTGATGGCCGGGTCGACGCCTGTGCCCGTCAGTCTAGGGCAGCCGGGGCCCGGGTCGCGATGCGCTTGCCGGGCACCGGCATAGGGTTGGGCCGTGGCAGCGCTCCCCTCCTCGCTCAGCAGCCGTGTGGTCACCGACCCGGACGTCAAGGCGACGTATGCCGTGGACGAGTCCCTGGGTGCCGTGGCGCCGGCGGACTACGAGGTGGTCCGGGCCCGCGACCTTGCCGACGTGGTCGAGGTGATGCGCTTCGCGCAGGACAGCGGCACCCCGGTGGTGCCGCAGGGCGCGCGCAGCGGCCTGGCCGGCGGCAGCGTGGCGATGCAGGGCGCCGTGGTGCTCAACGTCGAGGCGCTCAACACCGTCCACGACGTCGACCCCCTCGAGGGCGTGGCCGTCGCCGGCCCCGGCGTCATCAACGCCGACCTGAAGATGGCCGCCGCGCAGGCCGGCCTGTTCTACCCGCCGGACCCCGCATCCTCGGCGTTCTGCACCATCGGCGGCAACGTGGCCACCAACGCCGGCGGCCTGTGCTGCGTGAAGTACGGCGTCACCGCCGACTACATCCGCGGGCTGCAGGTCGTGCTGCCCGGCGGCGAGGTGATCCGCACCGGCCGGCGCACCGCCAAGGGCGTGGCCGGCCTGGACCTGACCGGCCTGTTCGTCGGCTCCGAGGGCACCCTCGGCGTGGTCACCGAGGTGACCGCGAAGCTGGTGCCGGCGCCGGACCCGGCCCTGACGGTGCTCGCGACGTTCGACGACCTCGAGCGGGCCAGCGCGGCGATCATCGCCCTGCGCCAGGAGCGGCACCGTCCTTCCCTCCTGGAGCTCATGGACGCGGCGACGATCGCGGCGGTGCAGGCGGTCGCGGACTACGGCTTCCCGCAGGGCTGCGCCGCCGCACTCATCGTGCAGAGCGACCGGCCGGCCCACACGGCCGAGGACGTGCAGCGGTATGCCGCGGTGCTGCAGTCCGCGGGCGCCGCCGAGGTCGCGGTCGCCGACGACGTGCAGGAGGCGGACGCGCTGCTCGCTGGGCGCCGGGCGCTCAACCCCGCCCTGGAGGCCAAGGGGCACCGGTTCATCGAGGACGTGTGCGTGCCGATCGGGCGGCTCACCGAGCTGATCCGCGCCGGCCAGGACATCGCGGCCAAGCGCGAGGTCGAGATCACCATGTCCGGGCACGGTGGCGACGGCAACCTGCACCCCTGCTTCTTCTTCGACCCTGCGGTCGAGGGCAGCCGCGAGCGCGCCGAGGAGGCCTTCGGCGACCTGGTGTCCGTGGCGCTCGAGCTGGGCGGGACGATCACCGGCGAGCACGGGGTCGGCTCGCTGAAGTCCCGCTGGCTGGCCCAGGAGCTCGGACCCGCCGCGCTGGCGCGCCAGCGCGCGGTCAAGGCGCTGTTCGACCCGGCCGGGATCATGAACCCCGGCCGGGTCTACTGGAGCAGCTGAGCCTCAGGCCTTCTTGAGGTCGACCGTGAAGCCGCTGTCCATGAACAGGACCTTGAGGGTGTAGCCGTTGCCGGAGGCGTTGATCGTGCCGCCGGTCATGGCGTCCGACCACGACTTGTCGCTGACCGTCCAGCCCTTGCCGGGCAGCGCGGCGAGCATCTCGTCGTAGGCGGCCTTGCCGGCCGGCACCGTGTAGTCGACCATCATCAGCGCGTCGCTGACGTCGGGCGTTCCGGTGACCTTGGCGCCGGAAGGCAACGGCATGCTGTCGGGCAGCTTGACGTCCGCCCCGGCGGCGGCGTCGGCACCCGAGGTGGCGCCGGAGCCGGCCGAGGGGTCGGCGGCGTTGACGGTGGTCTGCTTGCCGCTGGCCGACGAGCCGGAGCTCGAGCAGGCGGTGGTGGTTCCCCCCAGGAGGGCCACGGCGGCGACGGCGATGATGAAGCGCTTCACGGTGAAGCTCCTAACCGTGTCGGTGGTCGTGCCGGTCACCCTAGGGCAACCGCGACCAACCGCACGCGCATGGACATATCGGGCATCAGCCCGCCGGGGCCCGGGTCAGCGCCGCCGCCGCACGGGTGGCGATGCCCTCGCGGGTCCGGTCGGCGCGCACTCGGCAGCCCATCTCCGCAGGTGCTCCTGGGAGGCCAGGAACAGGTCGAGCGGCCCGACGACGTCGCCGGGCTCCCACCAGCGCAGGCTCAGCCCGTCCGCCTCGACCCGGCGCGGCGGCGCCTGCGCCGTGACCCCTCGCTCATGGGCGGCAGTGTGGCACCACCCCCGCGCTCCCCGCGCGACGATCGTCGCGGCACCTTCGGCCCGGCAACGGCGCGAAAAGGCCGCGACGATCGTCGTGCGGAGCGTCAGACCCGCTCAGCTGCCGCGGACCAGGTCGTAGACCGGCGTGTACTTCGGGTCGGGCAGGTGCTCCGGCGGTGTCATCCCGCGCTCCTGCAGGAAGCTCATCATCTGCGGCACGAGCTGGCTGTCGCGGAACCGCTCGAACATCTCCGGGGAGTCCCAGATGTCCATCACGTGGCAGCCTTCGCCGGTCTCGGACAGCACGTGGCTGACCAGCCCCTCGGGGGCCTTGGTGCGCACGCCCATCTTGTCGCCGAGCGCCTCGATCAGCTCGCGCGGCATGGGCATGTCCATCTCGACCAGAACGGTCATGGCAGTACTCCTCACGGTGGATCGGGTCCCCGGCGCGCAGGGGGGCACCGGGCAGTCCCACGCTGCTCCGGCCACGGGTGCCCCGGCTCCACCCAAAGGCGCACGTGCCCGTGCGCACCCCGGTGTGCCGCGTGCGCACCCCGACAGGGCGGCATACCCGTGTGGACGGTGGAACCGGAATAGCCAGCGCGCGCAAGGACTTGGACCCTGACGTGACCTCCCTCTTCGAGCCGTTCCGACTCCGCGACGTGACCATCCGCAACCGCGTGTGGATGTCGCCGATGTGCCAGTACTCCGCGGCCGACACGGGCCCGGCGACCGGCGCCCCGACCGCCTGGCACGCCACGCACCTGCACTCCCGGGCCGTCGGTGGTGCGGGCCTGGTCATCGCCGAGGCGACGGCGGTCAGCCCCGAGGGGCGGATCAGCCCGCAGGACCTGGGGTTGTGGAACGACACCCAGCTCGAGGCCTTCGCACCGATCGTGGCGCAGGTCGCCGCCGCCGGGGCCACCCCTGGCATCCAGCTCGCGCACGCCGGGCGCAAGGCCTCGACGTATGCCCCGTTCGCCACGGGCAGCGGGTCCGTCCCGGTCGAGGAGGGCGGCTGGCAGACCGTCGCCCCCAGCGCGGAGGCGTTCGGCCACTACGCCCCGCCGCGTGCGCTCACCACCGTCGACCTCGACGCGCTGGTCGAGGACTTCCGGGCCGCGACCCGCCGCGCGGTGGCCGCCGGCTTCGAGGTCATCGAGCTGCACGGCGCGCACGGCTACCTGCTGCACCAGTTCCTCTCCCCCGCCGCCAACCACCGCACCGACGAGTACGGCGGTGACCTCGAGGGCCGGATGCGACTGCCGCTGCGGGTGGTCGACGCGGTGCGTGGGGAGCTGCCCGAGGCGCTGCCACTGGTCGTGCGCCTCTCGGCCACCGACTGGCTGCCCCAGGGAGAGGGCTGGGACGTGGACCAGAGCGTCGCGCTGTCCCGGCGCCTGAAGGAGCACGGCGTCGACCTCGTCGACGTCTCCAGCGGCGGGCTGGACCACCGCCAGCAGATCGAGGTCGGGCCCGGCTACCAGGTGCCGTTCGCCGCGCGGATCCGGCGCGAGGCGGGTATCGCCACCGGCGCCGTGGGCATGATCACCGAGCCCAAGCAGGCACAGGACATCCTCGCTGCGGGCGAGGCCGACGCCGTGCTGCTGGCCCGCGAGCTGCTGCGCGACCCGTACTGGCCGCTGCACGCCGCGCAGGCCCTCGAGGTCGAGCCGGCATCCACGCCCTGGCCCAAGCAGTACCTGCGCGCCCTCTGAGACCGCCCCGCCCCCGGTCCCGGGCGGCGCCAGCCCGGTAGGCTCCTGCGGCACCGCTTCGGGGGCCGGTGGGACGCCGGACGGCACGGCGCGGGCAGAGGGGAGCTCGACGCCGTGCGACTTCTGGGGACGCTTCGCGCACTGTTCACCTGGGTGGTGGGTGCGTGGCTGCTGGCCGCCGCCCTGGGCGGGCCGCTGCTGTGGTTCTGGATCTCACCGCTGGACAACCGGGGCCAGGCCATGGCCCTGCTCGCCGGGCCCATCTGCGCCCTGATGGCCACGCCCTACACCACCCGGCTGCTGCTGTTCGCGGCACGGGCCCTGCCTGCCGAGCCCACGCCCGCCCTGCTGCAGGAGCTGCGGTCGCGTGAGGTGGTGAACGCGCAGGTGTGGCTGAGCGCACGGATCGGGCCCGGTGAGGGCCTCGCGGTCCGAGGTCGGCGCCGGCGCTACCTGGTCCTGCCGTCGAAGGACGGCGAGACGGTCGACGAGACCACGCTCGCCGGGGTCGAGCAGGCCGCCCCGCAGCTCCGGTCCGGCAGCGCCGCCGTCGTGCCGCTGTTCGTCGCGCTCACCACGTGGCTGCGTCGCTGGGTGGACCTCGTGCGCTTCGGCCTCCAGGGCTTCACGACCCCGGGGATCGACTGGTACGTGCGGCCGGCCGTCATGGGCCTGTTCCCCATCTCCGTGGTCGCCGCCCCGATGGTCCTGGTGGCCTACGTGGCCTCGCTGCTCATGCTGCCCCTCGTCGGCCCCGGGACCGCCCGCCGGGTCGCCCGCGCGTTCGGCACCGAGGACGGTCGGCCCCGCGAGCTGGTCCGACACCGCTTCCGCTACGTCCCGGCCTGGGCGCACAACGGGTCCCGGAGCTTCACCACGTCCGAGACCGAGACGGTGCCGACCGACGCCGACCGCCGGCCCGGGAGCCCGGTCCACCTGTGGGGCCTGCCTCGGGCGGTGGCTGCCGGGATGGCCGAGACCTCGAGCCTGGTGCGGCTCCCCGTGGCCCTGCTCATCGTCATGATGGTCTACTTCGCGGCCACGTTCCCGGCGCAGCGACTGCTGTGGCACGGGGAGACGGCTGCCACCGGGACCGTGGTGCACGACGACCGGCCCTATGCCCCCGCACCGCAGCTGGTCGTGCGCACCCCCGACGGCCAGCTCCTGCAGGAGCTGCCCCAGGACTTCACCGTGCACGAGGGCCAGACGGTGCGGCTCGCCGCAACCGGGCAGGACGGCCGGCCCCACTACCGCCTGCGCGACGACACGGGGCTGAGTCGCAACCTGATCACCATCGGCGTCTGGCTGCCGCTGGCCCTGGTCCCCGCCTGGGCGCTGGACCGCATGGTCACGTCCGACCTGACCCGGCTGGGCGATGAGCGCAGCGGGGTCCGTCGCCGGCGATGGCAGGTCACCCTGACCCGCCTGCGTGCCCGCGCCGCGGGGGCCTGGCCCGCGGTGGGCGGCACCGTGGCGATCGGCGTGTTCGGCGGCTGGGTCGTCAGCCTTCCCGGCGCCCTCGTCGGCCGGTTCACGATCGGGACGGACGCCGGCAGCGTCATCGGCGGCCTCGTCGGCTTCGTCCTGACCGTGGCCGGGCTGGGCTACCTGTTCCTGGTGCGCTGGCCGGCCCGTCGTCGGCCGACCGGTGGCGGGCAGGCAGCGCGCTCCGCCGAGGCGCCCGAGCCTGCGGGCTCGGCGCCCGCGCCGTCGCGCCCCGTCGACTGAGCGCGGCCACTACGGCGGGCACACGGCATACTGCGGTATGTCGGGCCCGCGGCTGCGCCCCCGGGCACGACGAAGGGCCGGTCCCGGAGCACTCTCCGGGACCGGCCCTTGGTCGTGCGGGTCAGCGGTGGCGCGAGGGCGTCCAGGCCAGCTGCACGACCCGGTTGCCCAGCTCGCGCGAGACCAGCCGGCCACGACCGGGCACCGAGGGGGTCGGCTTGATCGAGCCGATGAGCGGGCCCTCGTCCGGGCTGCCCGAGAGCAGGATCCCCGGGGCCGCCAGGTCGCGCATCGACTGCAGCACCGGCTCGTAGAGCGCCCGGGCGGCGCCACCGGAACGGCGGGTCACCACCAGGTGCAGGCCCACGTCCGAGGCCTGGGCGAGGAGCGGCACCAGCGGGGTCAGCGGGCTGCCGGCCGAGGTCACCACGAGGTCGTAGTCGTCGACGAGGACGAAGACCTCGGCGCCGGTCCACCAGCTGCGGGCGCGCAGCTGCTCGGGGGTCACGTCCGGGCCGGGCAGCCGGCCGCGCAGGTAGCCGGCCAGGTCGCGGATCTGCTCGGTGGCCTGGTCCTCGGTGGTGAAGTAGCCGGCCAGGTAGTCCTCGGGGACCTCCCCGAGCAGGGCCCGGCGGTAGTCGACGGCGAAGATCTGCGCCTCCTGCGGGGTGTGCAGCCGCATCACCTCGCTGGCGTAGCCGCGCAGCATCGCCGTCTTGCCCGAGTCGCCGTCGCCGAACAGGAACAGGTGCGGCTCCTCCGCCAGGTCCAGGCCGACGGGCGCGAGGTCGGCCTCGTCGACGCCGAGCAGCAGGCGCCGGTCGTCGGCCCCGGCCAGCTCGCGCACCCGCTCCAGCCCGATCTCGGCGGGCAGCAGGCGCAGCTTCGGACCGCTCGGGCCCTGCCACGCGCCGTTGACGCGGGAGATGAGGTCGTCGACCCCGGCGCCGAGGGAGCCGGCGTCGCCGCTGTCGTCGACGCGCGGGATCGCGCCGAGGAAGTGGTGCCGGGTCATCTCCACGCCCCGGCCGGGACGGCCCTTGGGGATGTTGGCGGCGACCCGGCGGTCGATCTCGGAGTCGGTCGGGTCACCGAGGCGCAGCTCGATCTTGGTCCCGAAGACGTCCTTGACCTGGCTGCGGAAGTCCATCCAGCGCGAGGTGGTGGCGACCAGGTGCAGCCCGAAGGTCAGGCCGCGGCCGGCGAGCTCCTGGATCTGCGCCTCGAGCTCCTCGAACTCGGCCCGCACGGTGGGCCATCCGTCGACGACGAGGAAGACGTCGCCGTAGCCGTCGTCGGCGGTGCCCTCGGCCCGGCGCCGGCGGTAGGTCTCGATCGAGTCGATGCCCTGCGCGCGGAAGTAGGCCTCGCGCTGGTCGACGATGCCGCGGACCTCGGCGATGGTGCGGCGCACCACCTCCGGCTCGTTGCGGCTCGCGACACCGGCCACGTGGGCCAGCTTGGCCATCGGCGAGAAGGCGCCGCCACCGAAGTCGAGGACGTAGAACTGCGTCTCCAGCGGGGTGGTCGTCAACGCCAGCGACGCCACCAGGGCGCGGGCCAGGGTGCTCTTGCCGGAGCGGGGTCCCCCGACGATGGCCACGTGGCCGGCCGCGCCGCCGAGGTTGGCGACCAGGGTGTCGCGGCGCTGCTCCAGCGGCAGGTCGACGATGCCCAGCGGCACCACGAGCGAGCCGGCGCCGCGCCACTGGCGGCTGACCAGGCCCAGCGCAGGGTCGACGGACAGGTCGGGCATGAGCTGGTCCAGCGAGCTCGGCACGTCCAGCGGAGGCAGCCACACCTGGTGCGCCGGCCGGCCCTTGCCCCGCATCCGGGCCACGGCGATGTCGAAGACGGCACGGTCCTCCACCGGGCCGGTCTCGACCGGCTCGGGCTCGCTGACCTGGTTGAGGCGCAGCACCGGTGCTGCGGTGAACGGCAGGATCTCGCTGACCACGGCCGAGGAGCTGGCGGCCGCTCGGCGCCGCGACTTCGGCGGCCCGGAGACGTAGGCGGCCTTGAACTTCACCAGCGTCGTCTGGTCCGGCTTGAGGTAGCCCAGGCCCGGCACCGCGGGCAGCTCGTAGGCGTCCGGCACGCCCAGGACGGTGCGGGACTCGCCGGCGGAGAAGGTGCGCAGGCCGATGCGGTAGGACAGGTGCGACTCCAGACCGCGCAGCCGCCCCTCCTCCAGCCGCTGCGAGGACAGCAGCAGGTGCATGCCCAGGGACCGGCCCAGTCGGCCGATGGCCACGAACAGCTCGACGAACTCGGGTTTGGCGCTGAGCAGCTCGGAGAACTCGTCGGCGACGATGAGCAGCGCCGGCAGCGGCTCGAGGTCGGCGCCACCGGCCCGGGCCTTCTCGTAGTCGTGGATGTTGGCGAAGTTGCCCGCAGCGCGCAGCAGCTCCTGGCGGCGCACCATCTCGCCGTGCAGGGCGTCTTGCATGCGCTCGACGAGGGTCAGCTCGTTGCTGAGGTTGGTGATCACCGCCGACACGTGCGGCATGTCCGCCATGCCGGCAAAGGTCGCACCACCCTTGAAGTCGACCAGCACGAAGTTCAGCGACTCCGAGGAGTGGGTCATCGCCAGGGCGAGCACGAGGGTACGCAGCAGCTCGGACTTGCCCGAGCCGGTCGCGCCGATCACCAGGCCGTGCGGGCCCATGCCCTGCTGGGCGGACTCCTTGATGTCCAGGGAGACGACCTGGCCCTGGGCGCCGACGCCGATCGGCACCCGGAGCCGGTCGCGGGCCAGGCGGGGGCGCCAGGCGGCGTCGACGTCGTAGTCGCGCACGTCGCCCAGGCCGAGCAGGTCGACCAGCTCGGTGGCGGTGGCCAGGGCGTCGCGGCGCTCGGGCGCGGCACCGGCATACAGCGGGGCCAGCCGGCGGGCGGCGGCCTCGGCCTGCGCGATGGACATGGTGTCCGCCACGCCCTGGGCGGGCTCGCTGCCGACGGTGAGGATCTGCATCGGCGACAGGCCGGCATACGGCCCGCTCACCTGGGGCTGGCCGAGGGCCAGCCGCATCCGGCCGGGCGTGGTGAGCTCGTCCCAGCGCTCGGGCAGGTGCAGGACGGTGACACCGAGGACGCCCTCCTCGGTGACGATCGCATTGCCGGGGGGCACCTCGCCGCCGTCGACCACGAGCAGCACGTGCGGCAGGAGGGCCTGGTCGGTGCGCCCGAACCGGGGGCGCTCACGCAGGTCCTCGGGCAGCAGCGGCTCGAGGTCGGTCAGCGAGGTGGCGACCAGACGCGACTGCCCGACGCCGTCCCGCTCGCGCAGGCTCTGGCTGTGCGGCAGCCACTTGACCCACTCCCACTCCGGCAGCGCCTGCTCGGAGGCCACGACGGCCACCACCAGCTGGTCGGGGGCGTGCTGGGCGGCGACGGCGCTCACCATGGAGCGGGCCAGGCCACGGGTCGGCTGCTCCTCGCCGGTCACCTCGATGCGGGAGAAGAACGGCAGCGAGACCGCAGCCGGCAAGTCCGGCTGGATCCGGTGCGTGGTCAGCAGCCGGTGCAGCGCCGACGCCGCGACCGGGTCGAGCTGGGCCATCGGCGGGGTCTCGGGGGCCTCGAGGGAGATGCACAGCGGCTGGTTGGTGCGACCGAAGCGCACCCGGAGGAAGTCCTCGTCGGTGACCGCCCGCTCCCAGACGCGGGAGCGCTCCTCGCACAGCACGGGCAGCGCGTCGGGAGCCGGGTAGTTCCACTGGGCGGCCCTGCACTGGCGGCGCGCCGCCTCACGGACCGTCTCGCGGACCTCGGCCAGGTAGGAGAGGTACTCGCGGCGGGCCTCGCTGACCCCGGCGCTGTGCTGCTGCTTCTGGCGCCAGCCGCTGACGCCGACGAAGCCGATGGAGGCCAGGAGGAACATGCCGGCAGCGATGTAGCCCTTGACGCCGGGGCTGGCCAGCGCGACGAAGGCGATCGAGCCCACCGAGCCGAGCATCGGCACGGCGTTCATCAGCAGGCTGCTCGCGCCCTCGGACGGGGTGATCTCCGGCGGTGGCTGCAGGACGATCCGCCCCGACGGCACCTCGGGGGCCTGCTCGCGCGCGCCCCTGCGCAACGTGACTGCCATGTGTGTGCGCCTCCTGCTGTTCCGGCGTCCCCCACCGTCGCGACGGGACTCGCGCTTCCCCAGGCCGGCGTCACCGGCGAGCCGCCAACCTACCCTGTGGCCGCAACCCGTGACGACCGCCCGGCCCCCTGCGGCGCCGGGGGCACTATGGTGCTCCCGGAGCACGGACCGACAGGGGGAGGCTCGGATGACGTTGGCCGACGCTGCCGCACAGCGGGTCACCGTGGTCGCCGGAGGACGGCACCACGACCTCGTCGCCCCGTCCCAGGCGCGCGTCGGCGACGTGCTCCACGCCCTGGGCATCGCCGGGGACGAGCAGGCGTATGCCGTGTCCACGCCACTCGGGCGGGTGTTCGGCCCCTACGACCTGCTCGCCGAGGTGGCCGCCGAGGCGACCGTGCTGACGGTGGTCGACGCGCGCGGCACCGAGGGCCCGCGCGGCCTCGTCGACCTGGACCGCTCCCCCGGTGCCTCCGGCGGACGCGTCCGAGCCGTCGACCCCGCTGCCTCCGCGTCGGCGGTCGAGCCGGCCGCCCCTGCCGGGCAGCCGACCCCGGCCGACCGCACGGCGACCGCCTCCCCCGCCCCCACCGCCGGGCTGGCCCTCGCCGCCGTGCCCACCGGCCTCGCCCTCGTGGCGCTGGCCGTCCTCGGGACCAGCACGTTCGGCCAGCACCACACCGACGTCCCCTGGCTGTGGGGCTGCTCGTCCGCCCTCTTCCTCATCACGGCGATGGCCCTCGCCCTCCGGACCGGCGACGACCGCGCCTCGGTCGGGGCACGCCTCGTGGCGCCGATCCTCGGCGTCGCCGCCGGCATGAGCCTGCCGGCTCTGGACGCCGCGGGCGCCGGACGGGTCGCCCTCATCGCCGGCTGCACTGTCGGCGCCGTCGTGGCCGGCGTGGCCCGGGTCAGCTCCGGCGCACGCGACGGCGCCGCGCGGGTCGCCCTGGTCGTCCTGGCCGTCCTCGGCGTGGTCAACGTGCTGGGTGTCCTGCTCGAGTGGCCGGGTTTCGCCGTCGCCGCGGTGGTCGCGGGTCTGGCCCCGATGGTGGTGCGGATGCTGCCGTCGCTGGGTCTGGACGTCCCCGACGAGCAGCTTGTCGACACCGAGCGCCTGTCCACCACCATCTGGTCGGTCCGCGAGCCCACCCGCCGGCGCCGGCGCCGGATCCGCCTGCCCGAGCTACAGCACCGGTTCCGGGAGGCCCGGGACGTGGTCGCCGCGGGCACGCTGTGGGGCGCGGCGCTGGCCCCCGTCGCCCTGGCCGTGCTGCTGGCCACTCCCGACCGGACGAGCCTCTCCCGCTGGGGTGCGGTGGCCTTGTGCGCGCTGACCGTGATGGGCCTGGGCTACCAGTCGCGCGCCGTGCGCGACCGGCTCCCCCGGTTCGCCCTTCTCGGCGCGGGTGCGGTCGTCCTCGCCGAGGGGCTGTATGCCGTGGGCCAGCTCGCCGGGGCGGCTGCCGCCACGGGTGTGGTCGCCACGGTGCTGCTCATCGCCGTCCTCGCCCTCGCCGGCTCGCTCGCGTTCACCCGGGGCTGGAGCTCGCCGCGCCTGTCCCGGCTGGCCGACCTGCTCGAGGGAACGGCCGTCGTGTGCTGCCTGCCGGCCGCGCTTGTCGCCGGCGACCTCCTCGAGCTCCTCCGTCGGACCACCTCCGGTTAGTGGCCCCACGGTGACCGAGCCCAGCACCTGGCTGCCCGCCTCCGCTCCGGAGGAGAGGAACACCGGTCGCCCCCGCGGCAGCCTGCGGTTCGGCTACCGCCTGGCCCTGGTCCTCGCCTTCCACCTGGTCGTGGCCGCTGGAGCCTGGTGGGCGCTCAACCCCGACCTGGACAGCCGGATGGCCGCTCCGGGTGCCCTGCCCATGCTCGCCGGGACGACCGCGGGGCTGATCTTCATCGCCATCAGCCTCAACGTCTCCTCGCGCGTCCCCCTGTCGGGCGCGGTCGCGACATTCATCGCGTGCGTCGGCGCCCTTGTGGGGCTCATCCCCATGGTCGAGAGCGTCTACGCCAGCACGTCCATGACGCGGGTCGACGGCGCCACCGTCGTCAAGGCCGTCGAGCAGGACGTCGGCATGCAGCAGGTCGACTACCGGCTCCCGGACGGCACGGTCGAACGCGGCTACTTCATCAAGCGGTCCCGATCCTGGTGGCGCATCCGGAGCTACCGCCGAGCCCACCCATCCTGGAGCTGGACCTCCGGGGTGCGCGGTCCGTTCGACACGGTTCGACCGGGGGCCACGCTGCCCGTCCTGGTGGACCCGACGGGTCACGCCTACGCGCGCAACGCCGACGCCAACGGCAACCACACGACCGAGCTGGTCTACCTCGGCACCGTCGCCCCCGCCTGGCTCGTCCTCGAGGCCACGTGCGCGTCCGCACTGGTCCGCCGACGAAGCGTGGCCGAAGTGCTCGGGCGCGAGGCGGACGCAGAGGCCGGGCTGCCGTCGTGATCCCGGCAGGCAGCAGGCACGAGGAAGGAGACGGCCGTCATGGCTGAGAGCGCGTCCCTGTCCAGGACGATCGAGCAGGACGAGGATGCCCCCCGGGCCACCGCCTGGTGGGTGCGACTGGTGCTCGTGCTGGTGTTCCACGCGGCCGTGATCCTCGGCCAGTGGTGGGCCCTGGCACCGAACCCGGGTGACCTGTCGACGACCCCGGGGCTCGTCCCCGGACTCCTCGTCGCGGTGGCTTGGGTGGCCTGGCTCCCGGTGCTGTTCCAGGTCTCCCAGCGGGTCAACCTGTGGATCATGACGGCCGCCCTCTTCCTGGGGCTGGCCGGCCAGTGGGTGCTGGCACCTGCCGTCAGCGACTTCTACCACAACTTCGCCATGGAACGCGACGACGGGGCCGTGGTGACGAAGTCGGTCGCCTCCCCTGACAACGGCGTCACGCACGCGACGGTCAGGCTCTCTGACGGCCGGACCATGCCGGCGGTGCTGACGATCCCAGGGTCCTACGACCGCTTCACCCGGAACGCTCGCGGCTTCCTGCAGCCGGTGCACTTCGGACCGTTCGTCGAGGCCGGCGTGGGCTCCCACGGCCCGGTCCTCGTGGACCCCCACGGGATCTCCCCCGCCGTGAACGCCGACCGTGACGACACGACCCCGGCGGGCAAGCGCATCGCCCTGTGGTGGCTCGCCGGCGCCCTAGTCGTCTGGATCCCGATCGAGCTGCTCGTGCTCTCAGCGCTGACCCGCCGCAAGGCCTGGTGGGGGATGCCGATGAGCGAGATCCGAAGCCGACAGGCGAGCTGACGTGTGAAGCGGCGGGGGGCCGAAGCCACCGTCGCCTCCGCCGTCTTGACCGCCGCTGCGTCCGGGGTCAGTCCAGCGAGCGCGGGATCGACCGGATCTCGGCCAGCAACGCCTGCAGCTCGGCCTGATCCTGACGGACCGCCGCGAACGTCTCGTTCGTCGGGTCCTCGTCGTCGAGCTCGTCCTCCTGCATCACGGCGAGCGAGCGGGTGTTCTCCATGGCCGTAGCCCGGAGCAGGTCGGCGTCGGCCGACTCGTCCTTGCCGGTGAGGATCGCGTGGACACTGGTCTCGCCCAGGTCGATGCGCCGCTGCAAGCGCTGCCACTGCGGACCCAGCTCCCCGCGCCGGGCGGCGTCCGCGCGCTCCTCGTCCTGGCGCGACAGCTGCTCGCGCAGCTCGCGGAGCTCCCGGCCCTCACGGTCCGTCATGGCCTGGACCTCCGCGACCGAGGCATGGAGCTCGGCCAGGGCTTCCCGGACCTCGGTGATCGCGGCCTGCGCCATCCGCTCCGCCTCGCTCATGAGGACGTCCCGAACGTCTTGTCGACCGCGTCGTCGGTCGTCGCCATGGCGTCCGCCTTGAGGGCCACCGTCATCGTCTTGGCGACCTGGCTGAGGATCTTGAGCACGATGAGCACCTTGTGCAGCGCTGTCAGCACGGTCTTGACCCGTGTGAGCAGCATCTTGAGCAGCTCGTAGCCGCGGTGGATCTTGTCCCAGAAGGCCTTGACGTGGATCGCGACGTCCGCGGCACCAGCGATCCATCCGAACACCGGCACCGAGGCCTCGAGCGCGAGTCGCTCCACGATGTCCCCGATGAACGAGATCACGGTGGCGATGCCCTCGGCCACCGCCTTGGCCATCTCGATGAGGCCCCCGGTGAGCTCGCCGATGAGGGCGCACCCCTCGGAGTACGTGGCGTAGTTCTCGCCGAGGGAGGTCATCCGCTCGCGGAACGCGTCGCCGGCGTCACCCTTCCAGCTGTCCTGCGTCTGCCGCGGGAGGGCGGCGAAGTTCTTGCCCACACCCTGGCAGGCGATCGCCGCCTGGGCCCAGCCGCCCTTGGCCTCGCCGAGGGCGCCCCAGTCGCCGGCTATCGGCTTGACCAGCTCCTCGATCGGGCTGATGCCGAAGGCCTTGCGGATGAAGCCCATCAGGTGCCCGATCAGGAAGCCGCAGTCGTTCTCGAGCGTCTCGGTGAAGTTCTCGGCCCTGTCGACCTTCGGGTCGACCAAGGCACTCTCCGGCGCAAAGACCTCCGCGATGCTCACCAGGTACCTCCCTTGTCCTTCCCGCTCCAGGTCCAGGACCCGGAGTTCGACGGGCCACCGGCAACCTCGTGCACGTGGATGTCGTTCGCGGCAGCCCCGTAGAGCTCCTGACCGGCCTTGGCCGCCTCGGTGACCGTGCCGTAGGCCTCCTTGGCTTCCCCCATGACCTTGATGTCGTCCTTCAGACCCTGGGTCCAGGCGCTGCCGGGCCGCTTGTCGTTGACCACGTTGCCATCGGCGTCGGCAGCGCCCTCATAGCGCGTCCCGTCCGGCAGATGCGACCCGGTCAGGCGGTGGGTCTGGTCGTACCGGTGGTCGTAGTTCTCGGACAGGCCCTGGTATCGGGCAGCCGCTCGCTCCTGGCCCGTCTGCCCATGATGCCCACCCCGCCACGCGTCCCAACGGGCGCGACCGTTGTTGGCGAGCTCCAGTGTCTTGTCGCCGCCCCACTTCTTCCAGTCCCACCCCTCCTCCCGCCAGGTGTAGGGCTGGCGGTTCCAGTTGTGGGTCGGGTCGGTGCTCAGCGTCCCCTTCTTGAGGAACTGCGCTGTCCCTCCCAGCGCCGTGCGCGCTGCGCCCCACCCGTCCTTCACGTAGTTGCCGTCCACCTTGCCGTCGGAGGTGTTCCACTCGGACGGCTGCTTCCAGACCTCCTGCGGCGGGCCCAGCACCCCGCCACCCGCAGGCGGTTGGTAGGCACCGACCTTGATCCCGGCCGCCTTCTGCTGGGCCGCGAACCGCTCGTAGGCCTTGCGGTCCATCGCCAGGTAGGTGTGCTGCGTCTGCTGGATCTTGTCCGAGCAGTGGCCCGCGATCTCGGCGCCATGACCCATGCCGGTCGTCGCGCTGGAGAGGCAGTCGGTGTAGTGCCCCCGCATCGTCGACATGATCAGGCCGTCGAAGGCGCCGGAAGCAGTGCAGTGCTTGCCTACGTAGCTGCCGACGGCCGCCATGTGCTCCTGCTGCCGCTGGAAGAGCTGCTGGGCCAGGTCCATCTGGCCGATCTCGACGTCGTATCCCCCGCCACCCATGGGTGACTCCTCCCTCCGCTCGGAAACCCCGCTGTATGCCGGGTGCGCCGGCCCGCAGGCCGGCGC
>NZ_JBTCWL010000077.1:0-17424 GCF_054325275.1 Oryzihumus sp. | reverse complement strand
GGAGGCGGCGGGGCACGCCGTGCACCACGCGCACGGCGCGCCCCAGCTCGTGGGTGTCGGTGGGTGCCGTTGCCGCGACCTCGAGCAGGAGGTCGGCCGTGGCGTACCACCAGCGGCAGGACCCGGGGGAGACCGCCCAGGCGCTGGGCAGGTCCAGCAGCTGCCAGCCGGTGCCGTGCTCCACGAACACCCGCAGGCCGTGGGCCCGCAGCAGGCCCAGGTAGGTGCGTCGGGTGGACAGCACGGTGCCGCGGCTGACGTGCCCCTGCGTGACCTGGGAGTGGAAGCCGCCGGTCATCCAGCAGGTGCTGGTCAGCGTGCCCGAGTCGGGGACGAGGGCGTTGCCGGTGCGCAGAATGTGGCCGTGCGGGCGGAGCACGGCCCGCTCCTTGGCGGCGGTGACCAGGTGGGTGCCGTCCTCGGTGAAGGCGCTGAGCACCACCTCGCCGTCACGCTCGACGTCGGTCAGGTCGCCGGCCAGCGACGCCAGCTCCTCCGCGGTGAGGTCGCGTGCGGGCAGCGCCGGGCCGGTGAACAGCGACGGGCTCTGCGCCGTGGCGTCCTCGTCCTCCTCGTCGGCGTCCGGCGACAGGGGGGACGGCACGGCCTCGGGCTGGCGCAGGGCGAGCGCCGCGAGGTCGGCGTCCTGCGACGAGGTGGCGGCCGGGTGGTGCGGCACCGCCAAGCCGAAGAAGCCTGTGCGCAGCACCGCGCCGGGAGCCAGCTCGACCGGCTCGTCCTGGAGGACGGCCAGGGTGTGCTCGTGCTGCAGCCGTTGCGACGGCAGCTCGGCAAGGTCCAGCCCGGCCGGGGTCCGCGTGCCGTCGTCTGCGCGGCCGACCAGCTGCAGGGCGTCGGTGGCCCAGCCGTGCCCGTGGCGCAGGGAGCCCAGCAGGGCCCAGGGCACGTGTGGGCCGGGCATGTTCTGCCGCACCGCGAGGGCCGTGCCCGCGCCGGTCGTGGCGACCGGCGTCACGTCGAGGTACTGGCTGACGTAGAACTCGTTGACCCGCACCGCGCCGTAGGGCGTGAGGGCCACGTCGTGGGCGCAGACCACGTCCACGGTCGCCGCCGCACCGGAGGTGTTGGTGACGTCGACGTGCCAGAACCAGGCGGTGACCTCGTCGGCGAGCCGCAGCCGGACGGCATACCGCAGGCCCTGCCACTCACCGGTGACCACGGGGCCCTCCGCGGTCCAGCGCACCCGGCCCGGCGCGGCCGGGCCGAGCAGCGGGGTCCACGTGGCGGAGCCGCCCTCGAGGCGGCGCAGCCAGAGGTTGGCCAGGCCGGCCTCGAGCTCGCTCGCGGGGTGGAGCAGCAGGCTGAGGTCGCCCGCGTCGAGGCGCTGGAGAGCTGCCCCCGAGGTGAGCTGTGCGGTCATGCCTGACCTGCTGGTTACACAGTTGGCGGGGCGGGTGCCGGCGCTGGCAAGAGTGAAAGACACGTGGACTGTCTATCACTCTCCCGGGGTCGCTTCCTAGCCCGGCTGAGCATGAAAAATCGGGAAAATCGGGCGTCTAGGCCAAGGTCAGGGTCTGGCAAGGTGTGAAAGTAGTTTCATGAGCGTAACCATTGACCTCATCCGCGACGGCGCTCTACGTTGGCCGAAATTTCACCCAGCAGGGAGTTCGCCATGCTTCGTAGGACCACCATCGCGGTCGTTGCCGCGGCCTGTGCGGCCGCCGGCCTGAGTGCCTGTTCCGGCAAGGTCGGAGGCGGCGCCGGCGGGTCGGGCAGTGACGGGATGATCGCGAGCCTGACCTTCCCGGCCGACGCGCCGACGACGATCGGCGGGCTGGTCAACTACAACCCGTTCGCGCCGACGCCGCTGACCAGCACCTGGCTCTACGAGCCGCTGATGGTCCGCAACGGGCTCAGCTGCGACGTCACCCCGTGGCTCGCCACGGCGTACAAGTGGGACGGCGCGACGAAGCTGACCTTCACCATCCGCGACGGCGTGAAGTTCAGCGACGGCAAGCCGCTGACCGCCCAGGACGTGGCGTTCACCTACAACCTGGGCAAGAAGTACCCGGCGGTGGACAAGGCCGGCCTGTGGAACGACACCTTCGGCGCCCCGGCGAAGTCGGTGACCGCCCAGGGCAACCAGGTCGTCATGGAGTTCACCGGTCCCGCCGCCGCGAAGTTCGACGACATCATCAAGGCGCCGATCGTGCCCGAGCACCTCTACGGCCCCGCCGGTGACCCGACCAGGTTCATCGACAAGAACCCGGCCGGCACCGGCCCGATGAAGGTCAAGACCTACAACGGCCGCCGTCTCGTCCTCGAGCGTCGCGGCGACTACTGGCAGGCCGACAAGATCCACGTCAAGCAGCTCGTCCTCGAGGGGCAGTACGACGCCTCGCAGGCATCGCTGAAGCTGCGCAGCGGCCAGCTCGACGCCTACTGGGGCGAGATCCCCAACCCGCAGCGCGCGTTCGTCGCCGCCGACCCCAAGCACAACCACTTCTACTACGCGCCGAACGGCACCACGGTGCTCACGCAGAACCTCAAGCAGAAGCCGTTCTCGGACGTGAAGTTCCGTGCGGCGATGGCGCCGGCGCTCAACCGCCAGGAGATGTCCGACAAGGCGACGTACGGGATCATGAAGCCCGCGAGCCAGACCGGCCTGAAGCTGCCCGTCATGGACAAGCTGCTGCCCGACTCCTACCAGGGCAAGGACACGGTCACCGCCTACGACCCGGCCCAGGCCAACCAGCTGCTCGACGCCGCGGGCTACAAGAAGGGCCCCGACGGCAAGCGCACCAACCCTGACGGCTCGCCGATCAACCTGACGTTCAGCGTCCAGGCCGGCTTCATCGACTACCAGGCCATGGCCGACGTGATCGCCCGTGACTACAACGCGGTCGGCATCCCGACCAAGGTCGTCGCCTCGGCGCCGGACTCGGTGGACGCGCAGAAGAAGTCCGGCGACTTCCAGATGATGTTCGAGTACCTCAACGGCGGGTGCACCATCGCCACCAACCTCGGCTCCAAGCTGGCCACCAACCAGATCCCGAAGCCGGACACGATCCTGCCCAACGTCCAGCGCTGGTCCGACCCGGCCACGGACAAGCTGGTCGCCGAGCTCGGCGCCACCACGGACCCGGCCCAGGAGAAGGCCTATGTCGGCCAGCTCGTCGACACGATGATGACCAAGCTCCCGGTGACCTCGCTGCTCTACGCGCCCACCCGGATCCTCTACCGCACCGACAAGGCGGTCGGCTGGCCCAGCGAGCAGGACCCCTACGCGCACCCGACCGACAACCGGCTGCTGATCCTCACCCACCTGCGCCCGGCGCAGGGCTGACGGTCCGCGGCGCGGCCAGGAAGGAGAGGACACCCATGCGCTACTTCGCCAGACGGATCGGCTTCTTCCTGGCCACGCTGTGGGCAGCCGTCACCCTGAACTTCGTCATCCCCCGGCTCCAGCCGGGGGACCCGGCGGAGGTCATGGTGCGCAAGCTCGCCGGCAAGGACGCCCAGCTCGACCCCGCCGCCGTCAAGGCGATGCGGGCGATGCTGGGCGCGCCGGACGGCAACCTGTTCCAGCAGTACGTCGACTACCTCAAGGCGCTCTCGCACGGGAAGTTCGGCATCTCCTACACCTACTTCCCTTACCCCGTCACCGAGGTGATCGGCAAGGCGCTTCCGTGGACGCTCGTCCTGGTCGGTGTGACCCAGGTCCTCGCCTTCGTCATCGGCGTGACCCTGGGCGCCTACGCCGCCTGGCGGCGCAACACCCGCTTCGACAGCCTGGTCACCCTCGGCTCGACGTTCGTCGGCACGCTGCCCGGCTTCTGGATCGCGCTGCTCCTGCTCTTCGCCTTCGGCTACACCCTGGGCTGGTTCCCGACCTCCGGCGGCTACGAGGACTCGATGCCGGGGTGGAACCTCGGTTTCGTCGGCGACGCGGCCATGCACTCCCTGCTGCCGGCCGCCTCGCTGCTCGTCACCGCGCCCATCGGCTGGATCCTCGGCATGCGCAACACCATGGTGATGAACCTCGGGGAGGACTACATCCGGCTGGCCCGCGCCAAGGGCCTGCCCGACCGGGTGGTCGCCCTGAGGTATGCCGCCCGCAACGCGCTGCTGCCCAGCGTCACCGGCTTCGCCCTCGCCCTCGGCGGCGTGCTCGGCGGCTCGATCCTGGTGGAGACGATCTTCGACTACCCCGGGATGGGGCGGCTCATGGGCGAGGCGGTCAGCAACCGGGACTTCCCGCTGCTGCAGGCGCTGCTGCTGTTCATCATCGTCGGTGTCCTCGTGGCCAACCTGGTCGCCGACCTGCTCTACGGCGTGCTCGACCCGCGCGCCAGGAAGGCGGGCCAGTGAGCACCGGAGTCGTCCAGCCCATCGACCGGGCCGACCTGCCGGTCGAGGCCCCGCTCGAGGAGGCCCCGACCACGCCACCACGCTGGTACGCCCTGGTCTGGGGCAACCGCAAGGCCCGTGTCGGCATCGTGCTGCTGGGGTTCTTCGTCCTGGTTGCCGTGCTGGCGCCGGTGATCGCGCCCTATGACGGTGCCCGCACCGACTTCGAGGCGCTGCTGCCCCCGTCGTCGGCGCACCCGCTGGGCACCACGACCCAGGGCGGCGACATCTTCTCCCAGCTCGTCTACGGCAGCCGGACCTCGCTGCTCGTCGGGCTCTTCGGCGGCCTGTTCGCCACCGCCATCGCGCTCGTGGTGGGCCTGGTCTCCGGCTACAAGGAGGGCACGGTCGTCGACGACCTGCTCTCCTTCGTCACCAACGTCGCGCTGGTCGTCCCGGTGCTGCCGCTGATGATCGTGCTGGTCGCCTACTCCGACGTGCGCGGCCTGCCGCTGCTGGTGTTCGTCATCGGCATCACCTCGTGGGCCGGGCACGCCCGGGCCAAGCGCTCGCAGATCATCACGCTGCGCAACCGCGACTTCGTCACCGCGGCGAAGTTCTCCGGGGAGAGCACGTTCCGGATCGTCTTCCGGGAGATCATGCCGAGCATGACCTCCCTCGTGGCGGCCGGCTTCGTCGGCGCCGCGACCGGCGCCATCGGGGCCGAGGCGGGACTGTCCTTCCTCGGCCTGGGCGACCCGTCCTCGATCTCCTGGGGAACGATGCTCTACCAGGCCAACGCGCAGGGCGCCGTCGCGCAGGGCCTGTGGATCTGGGTGCTCGTGCCGGGCCTGACCCTGGCGCTGCTGATCACCTCGTTGACGTTCATCAACTTCGGCGTCGACCTCCTGAGCAACCCCCATCTGAGGGAGGAGTGACCATGGCACTGCTGGAGGTTCGCGACCTGTCGGTCCGCTACGAGCCCAGGCTGCACCGCCCGCTCACGGCGGTCGACCGGGTCAGCTTCGACGTCGGCGAGGGCGAGTTCGTCGGCCTCATCGGGGAGTCGGGCAGTGGCAAGTCCACCCTGGGCACCGCCCTGCTGCGGCTGACCGAGCGGCCCGGCCGGATCAGTGGCGGCAGCATCCGCTTCGACGGCAAGGACATCACCGACCTGCCCGAGGACGAGCTGCGCGCCCACCGCTGGCGCGACATCGCCACGGTCTTCCAGAGCAGCATGAACTCGCTCAACCCGGTGGTGCGCATCGAGGGGCAGTTCCGCGACGCGATCGAGGCGCACACCGACCTGCGCGGCGCCGCCGTGACCGAGCGGGTGCGTGAGCTGTTCGAGATGGTCATGATCGACCCGCGCTTCATCAGCGCCCACCCGCACGAGCTTTCCGGCGGCATGAAGCAGCGCGTCAACCTGGCGCTGGCCCTGGCCAACCGCCCGCGCTTCGTCCTGCTCGATGAGCCGACCACCGGCCTGGACGTGGTGGTGCAGCGCTCGATCCTGGACAACATCCGCCGGCTCCAGCAGGAGCAGCAGTTCGCGGTGCTGTTCATCAGCCACGACATCGGCACGGTGGTCGACCTGTCCGACCGGATCCTGGTGATGTATGCCGGGCGCCTGGTCGAGTCGCACGCCGCGCAGGGGCTGCTGCGCGACCCGCTGCACCCCTACTCCAAGGGCCTGCTCGGCTCCTACGCCGACCCGCGCGAGGAGACCATCCGGATCACCTACGTCCCGGGGCGTCCGCCGGACCTGACCCAGGTGCAGCACGGCTGCTCGTTCGCGCCGCGCTGCCCCGAGCGGATCGCGCTGTGCGGCGAGCAGGCGCCCGAGCTCGAGCCGATCGACGGCGGCCTGGCGGCCTGCCACGTCGCCCGGCTGCAGCGCACCGGCAACCCCGACGGGCTCGAGCTGCCGCCGCGCACGGTCGGGTTCGCCGGCCCCGAGTTCGTCAAGACGCAGGAGGAGACCGCGCGTGTCCTGGATCGCGAGCCGTTCCTGCGGGTCGAGGCCGTCAGCCGCGTCTTCGAGCGGCGGCACGGCCTGCGGCGCACCCGGGTCGAGGCGGTCACCGACGTCTCCTTCGGGCTGCGCCCGGGAGAGGTGACCGCCCTGGTCGGCCAGAGCGGCAGCGGCAAGACGACCCTGGCCCGGATGATCACCGCGGTCGAGCGGCCCACGTCCGGCCGGATCCGCTTCCAGCCCGAGGACGGAGCCGAGGTCGCTGTGGAGTCCTTGCGGGGCAAGGGTCTTCGCACCTACCGCCGCCAGGTGCAGATGGTCTTCCAGGACCCGTACTCCTCGCTCAACCCGACCAAGACGCTCGAGTACGCCCTGACCCGCCCGCTGCGCAACTTCCGTGGCATGACCGCGGCGCAGGCGCGCGAGGAGGCCGGCCGCCTGCTGGAGCGGGTCGCGCTGACCCCGTCCAGCCGGTTCCTCGGGCGCTACCCCTACGAGCTGTCCGGCGGCCAGCGCCAGCGCGTGGTCATCGCCCGCGCCCTGGCGGCGCAGCCCCGGCTGATCGTCGCCGACGAGCCGGTGTCCAGCCTGGACGTGTCGATCCGGGCCGAGGTGCTGGAGCTGTTGCAGTCCCTCGTGCACGACTCGGGGGTCGGCGTCCTCTACATCACCCACGACCTGCTCAGCGCCCGGATGATCGCCGACGAGGTGCTCGTGCTCAACGGCGGACGCGTGGTGGAGCAGGGCCCTGCCCTGCAGGTGATCCGCGACCCAGCCGACGACTACACCCGCACCCTGCTCGCCGCCGTGCCCAACCCGTTCGCCGACACCCTGGTGCGATGACCCTTGACGACCATGCTGGACTGCCCGCGAAGGGGGAGGCACAGTGGCCTCGCTTCGCAGGAGGAGAAGGCATGGCGTACAGGGACGGCGAGCCGGTCACGATCTACACCGTGGCCGAGCGGGCCGGGGTGTCCATCGCCACCGTGTCGCGCGTGCTGCAGGGCTCCCGGCCGGCGTCGGCCGAGACCCGCAGCAAGGTGCTGCGCGCCGCGGCCGAGCTCGACTACGTGCCGCTGCGGGCCGGCCGGGCCCTGCCCGCCAACCGGCACGAGGCGCACGGCCTGGTGCTGCCCGAGCTCAGCGGTCCCTACTACTCGGCGGTGCTCATGGGCTACGAGTCCGCCGCCGCGCACTACGGGCAGAGCGTGGTCGTGGTTGTCACGGCCAACCGCAGCGACATGCGCCGCACGGTGCGTGACCTCACCGGCCGGGTCGACGGCCTGGTCATCGCCCAGTCGACCCTGCCCGACGCCGCCGTCGCGACGATCCGGCGCAAGATCCCCACGGTGCTCCTGGCCCGTGAGCACGTCCGCGGCTGCCCGACGGTCACCGCCGAGAACGTCCACGCCGCAACGGAGCTCGCGCGTCACCTGCTCGACCACGGCCGGCAGCGGCTGGTGTTCGTCGGCGACCCGCAAGGCTCCCCGGACATCCGCCGTCGCTACGCCGGGTTCTGCGCGGCCCTGGAGGAGCGCGGGATGACCGAGGCCGCCCCGCCGATCCCGGCGATCCTGGACGAGCGGTATGCCGCGGACGTCGCCGCCGAGCTGCGCCGGCTCGGGTCCCGCGTGGACGCAGCCGTCTGCGCCAACGACGAGCTGGCACTGGGCCTGATGGTGATGCTCAACGCCCAGGGGGTGCGCGTGCCGCACGACCTGGCGCTCACCGGCTGGGACGACATCATGACCGCCCGCTACATGGGGCTGAGCACGGTGCGCCAGCCGATGCACGAGCTGGGCCGGCTCGCAGCCACGCACCTGCACCGCCTCGTCAACGACCCCGCGCTGGCCGACCGGCCCGACCCCGAGCCGCTGCCCAGCCGCGTCGTGCTGCGTGGCTCCTGCGGCTGCCACTGGGACCGCACCACCGCGGTCCGTGGCAAGGACAGTCCCCCCTGACCCCCCACACGACGCACCCGGAGGACCCGTGACCGACGCCCGCGACGACGCCCAGGACGCGACCCTGAGGCGGTGGGCGGCCGACACCTGGCGTTCGCTGGTGGCCATGACCGACGAAGGCACCGGGCTGCCGGCCGACCGCATCGGCGGCGACCTGGACCCCGCCTCGCGCAGCCTCAACACCTCGCCGACCAACATCGGCGGCTACCTGTGGAGCACGGTCGCGGCGCGCGAGCTGGGCACCGTCGGGGCGGACGAGTGCCGTGACCGGCTCCGCCGCGCGGTGGACACCCTCACGACGGTGCGCCGGCACGAGCCGAGCGGCATGTTCTACAACTGGTACGCCATCACCACCGGCGAGGTGATGCGCGCCTTTCCCGGCGGCGACGTGATCCACCCGTTCCTGTCCAGCGTCGACAACGGCTGGCTGGCAGCCGGACTGCTCGTCGCCGCCGACGCCGAGCCCGCGGTCGCCGACACCGCCGGGGCGCTCGCGCGGTCGATGGACTTCGGCTGCTTCCACGACCCGGAGGCCCAGGCACACGGCATACCGGGTGGGCTGTTGCGCGGCGGCTTCTGGGACGAGCCCCCAGGCGGGGCCGAGCACGTCGTGGGCAACCACCACGGCCGCGGCCCCGACGTCTTCTACACCCCGCACTGGTACGGCCCGCTGATGTCCGAGCCGCGGATCGCCAGCTACGTCGGCATCGCCCACGGCCAGGTGCCGCCGGACCACTACGCCGCGATGCACCGGCGCACGCGGGAGCACCGGGGCGTGAGGGTCGTCGCCACCTGGGGCGGCTCGATGTTCGAGGAGCTCATGCCCGACCTGCTCGTGCCCGAGGACGTCTGGGCGCCGGGCTCGTTCGGGGCCAACCACCGGCTCACCGTGCGAGCCCAGCGCGAGTTCGGGATGGACGAGACCGGCTACGGGGCGTGGGGCTTCTCGCCGGCGAGCATCCCCGGCGGCGGCTACAGCGAGTGGGGGGTCGAGCCGATCGGGCTGACGTTCGGTGGCTACCCCTCGGACATGGAGCGCACCCTGGCGGAGGCCGGGACCTGGGGTGACGGCGTCGTCACCCCGCACGCCTCGTTCCTCGCGCTGCGCTACGAGCCCGAGGCGGTGGTGGCCAACCTGCGCCACCTCGAGGAGGACCTCGGCGCCTACGGCCCCGGCGGCTTCCTCGACGCGGTCGCGGTGCACTCCGGCCGGCTCGCCGACTGCTACCTCTCGCTGGACCAGTCGATGGTCATGGCTGCCCTCGGCAACGCGCTCGGGGACGACGTCGTGCGCCGCGGCTTCGCCACCGCCGAGGTCGAGGCGTCCCTGCGCCCGCTGCTCGCCGCAGAGAAGTTCGACATCTCGCCGGCGGCATGACCCACCGGCTGAAACCCGGTTGAGTGCCGCCGGCCGCGGCGCTTGGCTGGACCCATGACCGAGATCGTCGACGTTGACCCGCTGGACCTTGGACAGGAGCGGCTCCTGGGGGCCTGGGTGGCGGTCCACAACGCGGCCGGTCGCGCCGTCTGGGGCCCGGCTGCCCAACAGGTCACCCCCGCGGAGATCCGCGGCACGCACCAACGGCAGGACTGCCGGCGCTCGGCGTGGGCGGCGGTGGAGTCCGGTGAGGTCGTCGGCGCCGTGGACCTCATCGAGCCGCTGCGGGAGAACCTCGACACGGTCGGGTTCTGGCTCAGCGTCCACCCCGACCACCAGCGACGCGGCATCGGCTCCCGGCTCCTGGCCCACGTCGAGGACGCTGCGCGCGCTGCAGGTCGCGCCCGCGTCCTGCAGCACAACGGTGAGCCGGTGCCGGAGCGTGGAGCGGGCACGTGTTTCGCCCGCCGCCACGGCTACCGCCAGGTCCTGCTCGACCTGCGCCAGGACCTCGCTCTGCCCGTGTCCCACGAGCGCCTCGACGCACTCGCCGCAGAAGCGGCCGACCCGGCCTACCAGGTGGAGACCGCTTGGGACGGGCTGCCCGAGGGGTGGCTGGCCGACCGGGCGCACCTGGCCCGGCGGATGAGCACCGACGCGCCCTCGGGGGTCACGGTCGACGAGGAGGACTGGGACGAGGACCGCCTGCGTGACGTCCTCGCCCGCGCGGTCGACATGGGCCAGCGAACCGTCGAGGCCGTCGCCCGCCACCTGCCGAGCGGCCGGCTGGTGGGCTACAGCAACGTCACGGTCTCGCCCGGGACCCCCGACCTTGCCGTCCAGGGGGACACGCTGGTGCTGCGCGAGCACCGAGGCCACCGGCTCGGCCTGGCCCTGAAGGTGGCGGCTCTGCGCGCCCTGCAGGACGAGCTGCCCCGGGCGCACACCATGCGCACCTGGAATGCCGAGACCAACACCCCGATGCTCGCGGTCAACCGGGCGCTGGGATTCCAGCCCTCGGGTTACACGCGCGAGTGGGCCAAGGAGCTGTGAGATGACCGAGATCGTCGACGTCGACCCGCTGGACCCGTTGCAGGACATCGTGTTCCGCGAGTGGGTGGAGGTGCACGCCGCCGCCGAGCGTGCCCTCTGGGGTGACCAGGCCACGCCGTGGTCGGTCGAGGAGATCAGGGAGCTTCAGCGGGCGCCGGAGAAGGTGCGGCGCGCTCTTGCCGCCGTCGAGGCGGGCACGGTCGTGGGCGCGGTGCAGGTCATCGGATCCACCCGGGACAACCTCGAGTCCGCCAACTGCTGGCTCTCGGTCCACCCCGACCACCAGCGCCGCGGCGTCGGCAGCGCCCTGCTGGCCGCCGCCGAGGACCTCGCCCGCGGCCTCGGCCGCTCGGTCGTCCAGGACTGGTCCGTCTCGCCGGAGGAGTCCGGCGGTGCGGCGAATGTCTTCGCCATCAAGCACGGGTATGCCGTGGCGCAGCGCAGCCTGCGCTCGGACCTCACCCTCGCGCACGGGCGCGACGACGACGCACCGGTCGACCCGGCATACCGGGTGGAGACGGTCTGGGACGCGGTGCCCGAGTCGTGGCTGGAGGACCGGGCACACCTGGCGCGGCGGATGAGCACGGACGCGCCGATGGGGGAGGTCGAGCACGAGGAGGAGGACTGGGACGCCGAGCGGGTGCGCAGCTACTACGCGCGGATGACCGCGATGGGGCGTCGGTTCGTCGTCAGCGTCGCGCGCGAGGTCGCCTCGGGCCACCTGGTCGGATTCACCGAGCTGGCCGTGTCGGCCTCCACCCCCGAGCGGGCCTACCAGCAGGACACCCTCGTGCTGAGCGAGCACCGCGGCCACGGGCTCGGCCTGGCGGTCAAGGCCGCCAACCTCAGGGCGCTGCGCGCGGTACTGCCCGGGGTCAGGGTCGTGACCACCTACAACGCCGCCAGCAACGAGCCGATGCTGCGCGTCAACCGGGCCCTGGGCTTCGCCGTGACCGGCTACGTCAGCGAGTGGAAGAAGCGGCTCTGAGGGGCCCCGGCCGGGACGTGGGGCGCGTGGTGCCGGCCGTTAGGCTGGCCCGCATGACCGAGCACAGCGACACCGGCTTCTCCACCCGCGCCATCCATGCGGGGCAGGAGCCCGACCCCCAGACCGGCGCGGTCGTGCCGGCGATCTACCAGGTCTCCACCTACAAGCAGGACGGCGTCGGCGGCCTGCGCGGCGGCTACGAGTACAGCCGGTCCGCCAACCCGACCCGCACCGCGCTGGAGGAGTGCCTGGCGGCCCTGGAGGGCGGCGCCCGCGGCTTCGCGTTCGCCTCCGGCCTGGCCGGGCAGGACACGGTCATCCGCTCGCTGCTCACCCCCGGCGACCACGTGGTCGTGCCGAGCGACGCCTACGGCGGCACCTACCGCCTGTTCAACAAGGTCGCGCGCCCGTGGGGCGTGGAGCACACCATCACCTCGATCCACGACGTCGAGGCCGTGCGGGCGGCGATCCGCCCCGGGCAGACAAAGATCGTCTGGGTCGAGACCCCGACCAACCCGCTGCTGGGCATCGCCGACATCGCGGCGCTGGCCGAGGTGGCCCACGAGGCCGGGGCGCTGCTCGCGGTCGACAACACCTTCGCCACGCCCTACCTGCAGCAGCCGCTCTCGCTCGGCGCCGACATCGTGATGCACTCCACGACGAAGTACTGCGGCGGCCACAGCGACGTCGTCGGCGGCGCGGTCGTCGTCGCCGAGTCCGTGACCGTGCCCGGCTTCGAGGACGCCGCCGACCGGATCGCCTTCCACCAGAACTCGATGGGCGCCGTCGCCGGGCCGTTCGACGCCTGGCTGGTGCTGCGCGGGCTGAAGACCCTGGCGGTGCGCATGGACCGGCACTGCGACAACGCCGAGAGGGTCGTGGCGTTCCTGCAGGGTCGTGACGACGTGACGGCCGTGCACTACCCCGGCCTCGAGGGCCACCCCGGGCACGCGGTCGCGGCGAAGCAGATGCGCCGGTTCGGCGGCATGGTCAGCTTCCAGGTGACCGGCGGCGAGCAGCGGGCGGTCGACGTCTGCGGCGCGACCTCGGTCTGGACGCTGGGGGAGTCCCTGGGCGGCGTCGAGTCGCTCATCGAGCACCCCGGCCGGATGACCCACGCCAGCGTCGCCGGCACCGAGCTCGAGGTCCCGGCAGACCTCATCCGCCTCTCGGTGGGCATCGAGGACGCCGACGACCTCATCGCCGACCTCGCGGCGGCGCTCGACAAGACCGCCTGACCGGCAGCCCACCGCTGCCGTGGCGCAGGTCCTCTGCGTCGACTTCGGGTCGACGTTCACCAAGGCTGTGCTCGTCGACACCGACGAGGGTGTGCTGCGGGCGAGCGCGTGGGTGCCGACCACGGTCGGCACCGACGTGCTCGACGGCTACCGGCACGTCCGCGAGGCGCTCGAGGGGCACTGGGTCGACGAGGTGCTGGCCTGCTCCAGCGCCGGCGGCGGGCTGCGCCTGGCCGTCGTCGGCTACGAGCGGGCGGTCACGGCCGAGGCCGGGCACCGGGTCGGCCTGAGCGCCGGCGCCAAGGTCGTCCACGTCGCCGCCGGACCGATGAGCGGCGCCGACGTCGCGGCCCTGCGCGCGGCCCGTCCCGACGTCGTGCTGCTCGTCGGCGGCACCGACGGCGGCAACGCCGAGGTGCTGCTGCACAACGCCTCCCGGCTCGCGAAGGCCCGGGTCGGCCAGCCCGTGGTCGTGGCCGGCAACGCCGACGCGGCCGGTGAGGTCTCCCACATGCTGGCGTCCACCGGCCGCCGGTTCGTGGTCACCGGCAACGTCCTGCCGCAGATCGGGGTGATCGCCCCCGAGGGCGCCCGCGCCGCGATCCGCGAGGTCTTCCTGCGCCACGTCATCGGCGGGAAGGGCCTGTCCCGAGGGCCCGACTTCGCCGCGATGGTCCGCGCGGCGACCCCGGACGCGATGCTGCGGGGGATCGAGACGTTCGCCGCCGCGGTGGACGGCGACGTGCTGGTCGTCGACGTCGGCGGGGCCACGACCGACGTCTACTCGGTCATCACGCCCGAGGGGGAGGACGCGACCCTGCACAAGGACGTCGTCGCCCCGCTGTGGCACGCCCGCACCGTCGAGGGCGACCTGGGCATGCGCTGGAACGCCACCGGGGTGGTCGAGGCCGCGGTCGCCGAGCACCTGCTGGCCGCCGAGGAACTGCCCCGGCTGCGGCGCTGGGCCGAGCGGGTCTCCCACGACACCGGACACCTGCCCGGGGACGCCGGGGAGACCGACCTCGACACCGAGCTCGCCCGGCTCGCCGCCCTGGTCGCGGTGCGCCGGCACGCCCGGCCCGCCCGCCCGGGCGAGAGCGGCCGGCCCACCGCCAAGCTGGCCCACGTCGTCGGCTCCGGCGGGGTCCTGCGCCATGGCGGCCCGCGGGTCGCCGAGGCGGTGCTCGGGGCGGTCACGGGGGACTACGCCGGCGGGTGGCGCGTCCCGGACGGCGCGCGCACGGCGGTCGACACGGCATACCTGCTGTTCGCCGTCGGTCTGCTGACCGACGCCCCGGGCCACGGCCCGGAGGTGGCCGCACGGCTGGCCCGTGGGGTCCTCGCAGCGCGCTGAGCCGACCGACTAGCCTGCGCGCATGGCATCACCGTCGCTGCCCGTCACGCTCGACGACGTCATCGCTGCGCAGGACCTGCTCAGCGGCGTCGTCCGTCCCACCCCGCTGGAGTACAGCCGCGCCCTGTCCGAGCGCGTGGGCGCCGACGTCTACCTCAAGTGTGAGAACCTCCAGCGCGCCGGGTCGTTCAAGATCCGCGGCGCCTACACGCGCATCGCCCGGCTGAGCGAGGAGGAGAAGGCGCGCGGCATCGTCGCCGCCAGCGCCGGCAACCACGCCCAGGGCGTCGCCCTCGCCGCGCAGCTGCTCGGCATCGACTCGACCGTGTTCATGCCGATCGGCGCGCCGATCCCCAAGCTGCTGGCCACCCGGGCCTACGGCGCTCACGTCGAGCAGGTCGGCACCACCGTCGACGAGGCGCTCGTCGCAGCCAAGGAGATGGCCGCCTCGACCGGCGCGGTGCTGATCCACCCGTTCGACCACGCCGACATCGTCGCCGGCCAGGGCACCTGCGGCCTGGAGATCCTCGACCAGTGCCCCGAGGTCAAGACCATCGTCACCAGCGCCGGCGGTGGTGGCCTGCTGGCCGGTATCGCGGTCGCGGTCAAGGCCAAGCGCCCTGACGTGCGGGTCATCGGGGTGCAGGCCGAGCAGGCTGCCGCCTACCCCCAGTCGCTCGCCGCGGGCAAACCCGTGCCGCTGGGCTCGATGTCGACGATGGCGGACGGTATCGCGGTCGGTTGCCCCGGGGAGGTCCCCTACGCGATCGTGCGCGAGCTGGTCGACGCCGTCGAGACGGTCAGCGAGGAGATGATCTCCCGCGCGCTGCTCTTCGTCCTCGAGCGGGCCAAGCTGGTCGTCGAGCCGGCCGGCGCCGCGGCCGTGGCCCGGCTGCTCACCGCCGGGCAGGGGTCGTGCGACGGGCCGGTGGTCGCGGTCCTGTCCGGAGGCAACATCGACCCGCTGCTGCTCCTGCGCATCATCCGCCACGGCATGTCCGCAGCCGGGCGCTACCTGCAGTTCAGGCTGCGGGTGCCGGACCGTCCCGGCTCCCTCGCCGCGCTGCTGGCCGACCTCGCCGCGGTCGACGCCAACGTGCTCGAGATCGAGCACGTCCGCATGGGCGCCACCCTGCACGTGGACGAGGTCGAGATCGCGCTGCAGCTGGAGACCAAGGGGCAGGCCCACTGCGAGGAGGTCCTGCGCACCCTGAGGGGCAAGGGCTACAAGCTGAACTTCGGGTGAGGTGACCTGCGCCTTTTCGGTCGCGGGCTGTCGGGGGCCCGTGCGAGGCTGACCCGCATGACGGACGCAGTCGTGGCGGAGGGGCTGGTCAAGCACTACAAGGAGGTCCGGGCCCTGGACGGGCTGGACCTGCGGGTGCCCGAGGGGTCGGTGCTGGGGGTGCTCGGGCCCAACGGTGCGGGCAAGACGACGGCCGTGCGGGTGCTGACCACCCTGCTCGAGCCCGACGCCGGCCGGGCCCACGTCGCCGGGGTCGACGTGCTGGCCGAGCCGGCGAGGGTGCGCGGCCTGATCGGGCTCTCGGGACAGTTCGCTGCCGTCGACGACTACCTCACGGGGTTCGAGAACCTCGACATGGTCGGGCGGCTCTACCACCTGGGCCGCTCAGCCTCCCGGGCCCGCGCACGCGAGCTGCTCGAGCAGTTCCGGCTCAGCGACGCCGGCGACCGGCCCGTCAAGACCTACTCCGGTGGCATGCGCCGGCGGCTCGACCTCGCCGGGGCGCTCGTCGCGCGCCCGCCGGTGATCTTCCTCGACGAGCCGACGACCGGGCTCGACCCGCGCAGCCGCGGCGACATGTGGGAGGTCATCACCGAGCTGGTCTCGGGCGGCACGTCCCTGCTGCTGACGACGCAGTACCTCGAGGAGGCCGACCGCCTCGCCGACTCGATCGTCGTGGTCAACCACGGCAAGGTCATCGCCTCGGGCACCGCCGACGAGCTCAAGGCCCAGGTCGGCGGGGAGCGCCTCGAGGTGGTCATCGCCGACGCCGCGCTCTTGCGACGCGCCGCCGGGGTGCTCGCGCCGCTGGCCGTCGACGGTGCCGAGCCCGAGGTGGAGCAGCACACCCGGCGGATCACCCTGCCGACCGGTGGCGGCACCGGCCCGCTGCTGGACGCCGTGCGCGCCCTCGACGGCGAGGGCATCGAGGTCCAGGACATCGGCGTGCGGCGACCGACGCTCGACGACGCGTTCCTGACCCTGACCGGCCGCCCGAGCGCGGCCGGCGACGAGACCACAGACGAGGCCGCCGGGCGCACCGCGGTGGGGAGTGAGGCCCGATGAGCGTGCAGACCGCCGTCAGCGACGGCCTGGTCGTCGCCAAGCGCAACCTGATCAAGATCAAGCGGGTGCCCGACCTGCTGGTCTTCACCACCCTGTCGCCGATCATGTTCGTACTGCTCTTCGCCTACGTCTTCGGCGGGGCGATCGACACCGCGGGTGGCGGGGCCCTCTACCGGCAGTTCCTCATCGCGGGCATCTTCGCCCAGACCGTCGTCTTCGGCGCCACGATCACCGGCTCGGCGCTGGCCGACGACGTCAAGAAGGGCATCATCGACCGGTTCCGCTCCCTGCCGATGTCGCCGTCGTCGGTGCTGTTCGGCCGCACCCTCTCCGACGTGGTCAACAACGTCATCGTGCTGGTCGTCATGTCGCTGACTGGCTTGGTCGTCGGCTGGCGGATCAACACCTCGGTGGGGGAGGCACTGGCGGGCTACCTGCTGCTCATCGTCTTCGCCTACGCCATCTCGTGGGTCATGGCGTGGGTCGGGCTGCTCGTGCCCAGCCCCGAGGTGGTCAACAACGCCTCGTTCATCATCATCTTCCCGCTGACCTTCGTGGCCAACACGTTCGTGCCGCTCGACACCCTGCCCGGGCCGCTGAAGACCTTCGCCGAGTGGAACCCGGTCTCGGCGGTGACCCAGGCCGCGCGCGAGCTGTTCGGCAACATCCCGCCCCGCGCGCCAGCACCCGAGGGCTGGGCGCTCAACCACCCGGTCGCCTACACGCTGATCTGGGCGGTCGGCGTGCTGCTGGTGTTCGTCCCGCTGGCCAGCGCGCAGTACCGCCGCTCCACCAGCCGCTGAGCCGGCGCCCGCAGGCCGGGCCAGTGGCGCACGGGCCGAAACGCAGAAGGGC
>NZ_JBTCWL010000076.1:0-17989 GCF_054325275.1 Oryzihumus sp. | reverse complement strand
CCTCACGGCCCCCCCCCGGCTGCGTCGTCCCAAGCGGTCGCGGCTCAGTCGCCGGCGCTGGCGCCGCGCACCGTCTTGGCGGTGTCGGCGTTGGCCTCGGCGGCGTCCTCGGCCGCGGCGGTCTCCTCGGTGCCCGTCGGCTCCTCGGTGGCGGCCGGCTCCTCGGTCGTGGCGGCCGGCGGCGTGGTCGTGGAGGTCCGTCCGGCGCTGGGTGCGATGTAGGGGTCCTGCAGCGGCGTGGCCCACGGGTCGTCCTTGGGCGCGGACCGCTTGAACGCTGCGAAGCCCGCGGCCGCAGCGCCCCCGAGGCCGAGCAGGAGCAGCAGCTTGCGGCCCCGGCGCTTCGGCCTGGCCACAGCCTCGCCCTTGAGGACGAGTGCGGCGTCCCCACCCCGGGTGACGGCCTCGTCGCGGGCCGCGGCACTGGCGGCGGCAGCAGCCGAGATGGCTTCGGCGATCCGCGGCAGCAGCTCGTCGACGATCTTGTCGCGCGCGCTGTCGACGCGCGGGGCCAGGTCCTGCACGCCCTTCTCCAGCTTGGGGGCGGCCACCTCGATCCCGTGCTCGACGCGCGGCTTGGCCCAGTCGCGGGCAGCCTCCACCCGCGGCTTCCCCCAGTCGCGCGCCACCTCGGCGGCGTGCTCCACGGCGGGGACGACGCGCTCGCGGATCTGTTCCGCGGTCGATGCCGACAGCTCCTGGGCCTGGGCGACCTTGTCCTTGGCCTGCTCGGTCTTGCTCTTCGTGCGGAACACGGAGTCCTCCTCGAAACGGTGACCAGGTCCAAACCTGTACCCATCCTGCACCGTTGCATCACCGCATGCCCATCGGGTCCACCAGATCGCGTGCGAGGATGACGCCATGAACGTCACGCTGCACACCAACCACGGTGACATCAACGTCACCCTGTACCCGGACCACGCGCCCAAGACGGTCCAGAACTTCGTCGGCCTCGCCACGGGCGAGAAGGACTACAACGACGACGCGGGCCGCACCAACCCGACGCCGTACTACGACGGGCTGACGTTCCACCGGATCATCCCCGGCTTCATGATCCAGGGTGGCTGCCCGACCGGCACCGGAACCGGCGGCCCGGGCTACGCCTTCGACGACGAGATCAGCCCGGCGCTGGACTTCACCGCCCCCTACAAGCTCGCCATGGCCAACGCCGGCAAGCGCATGGGCAAGGGCACCAACGGCTCGCAGTTCTTCATCACCGTCGGCCCGACGACGTGGCTCCAGGGCAAGCACACCATCTTCGGTGAGGTGGCCGACGGCCCGAGCCGCGAGGTCGTCGACAAGATCGCCGCCGTGCCGACGGGCGCGATGGACAAGCCGGTCGAGCCGGTCGTCATCGAGCGCGTCACCGTCCAGGACGCCTGAGGGGCGCCCCCAGGTGGCTGAGGACACCCCCATGACCGAGCCCGCGGCATACCAGCAGGCTCCGGTGTGCCCGCGTCATCCCGAGCGGGTGTCCTATGTCAGCTGCCAGCGCTGCGGCCGGCCCGTCTGTCCCGAGTGCCAGCGGCCGGCCGCAGTGGGCGTCCAGTGCGTCGACTGCGTGCGCGAGGGCGCCCGCACCACGCGTATGCCGCGCACCCAGCTCGGCGGTCGGGTCACCGATGGGCGTCCCGTGGTGACCCTGACCATCATCGGCGTCTGCGTCGCGGTGTGGCTGCTCCAACAGGTCATCCCCTCGGTGACCGGCGACTACGCCTTCGTGCCGGCCTACGGGCAGGCCCAGCCCTACCGATTCCTCACCGCGGCCTTCCTGCACGGCCCGATCTTCCACATCGGCTTCAACATGTATGCCCTGTGGGTGGTCGGCAGCTACCTCGAGCCACTGCTGGGGCGGATGCGGTTCGCCGCGCTCTACTTCGTCTGCGCGATCGGCGGCTCGGTCGGGTCGCTGCTGCTGGCCACGCCCTCGGTCGACGGTCGCGCCTCCTGGGTGACCGCCAGCGTGGGCGCGTCCGGTGCGGTGTTCGGCCTGTTCGGGGCGCTGCTCGTGCTCAATCGCCACCTGGGCCGGCCAACCGGCGGGATCTGGGTGATCCTGCTCATCAACGCCGCGATCGGGTTCGCCCCCGGCATCGCCTGGCAGGCGCACCTGGGTGGCTTCATCACCGGCGTGGTCTGCTCGCTGCTCCTGGTCGCCACGGCCGGTCAGTCCCGGCGGCGCTGGCAGCTGCCGCTGCTCGCCGCCGTGCTGGTCCTCGTCGTGGTGGCGGCCGCCGTGAAGTACGCCGGCGTCGCGCCGCAGTTCCTGCCTGCCTGACCTCCGGTCGACCACCGCGACGCGCCGTCCGGCCCGTCCGGGTTTGGACCGGTGCGACCCGATCCGGTCTTACACGCTTGTCATTTGTCCCCAGCCTGGGGACAACCGTGTGGACAACTCGTGGAATCTGCGTGGAAAGGTGGGGAAGGCACCGCGAGGGCCTGGGGATATCCCCAGGGATGCCCCACCTCTCACAGGTCGGCCCAGGTGCCTCGCACCCAGTCTGACCTGCGCAAACGCGAGGGCCGGCTCCCGCCGAAGCGGGGAGCCGGCCCTGTGGAGAGCTGTGGACGACGTCCCGGTGGAAACGCTGTGGACAGTCAGCGCCAGCGCATGGCGAAGCCGAAGCCACCGAGGATGAGCGTGATCCCGATCGCCAGGTTCCAGTAGCCGATGGAGGGCACCGGGTAGCTGCCCTGGGTCACGTAGAACGTGACGATCCACAGCAGGCCCAGCACGAGAAGCACGACCATGACCGGGGCGAACCAGGCCGGGTTGCCGACCTGGGCGGCCTTGGCCTTGCGCTGCGGCGGGGTGTAGGTCGCCTTGGCGCGACCCTTGGACTCCGGCACCGGGCACTCCTTGTTGCTGGTTGGGGACGATTCGTGCCTTAGCGTAGACGAGCACACGCGCGCGCGAACCCCGGCAGAGCCGAAGGGAGGGGACCGGACATGGCCACGCTGCCACCCTGGCTGAGCCGTCGGCCCTCCCGATGGTCCCTGCTGGTGCCGGTCGTCGGCGTCGCGGCCGGACTGTTGTTCGCCACGAGCGCCCAGACCGCCAAGGGCACCGACCTGCGCCCCAGCGGCACCGACCTCGCCGACGTCATCCGCGCCCAGACCCGGGTGGTCCAGGCCCGCACCCAGGCGGTCCGCTCCCTGCGCGAACAGGTCGACCGGCTCACCCAGCAGTCCGCGCCCGGCAACAGCGCCGTCAGCGAGCTGCAGCGGCGCAGCGCGGCCCTCGCCCCCGTCGCGGGGACGGAGGCCGTGCGCGGCCCCGCGATCACGGTGACCCTCAACGACGCCAAGCGCAGCGCGGCCAGCCTGCCGCAGGGCTTCACCGCCGACGACATCGTCGTGCACCAGCAGGACGTGCAGGGCGTGGTCAACGCGCTGTGGGCCGGCGGCGCCGAGGCGATGATGCTCCAGGACCAGCGGGTCATCTCCACCAGCGCGGTGCGCTGCGTCGGCAACACCCTGATCCTGCAGGGCCGGGTCTACTCCCCGCCCTACGTCATCAAGGCCATCGGCGACGTGCAGGGCATGCAGCAGTCCCTGGACACCAACCCCACGGTGAGCATCTACAAGCAGTACGTCGACGTCCTCGGGCTCGGTTATGACGTGAAGACGGACGCGGTGGCGACGTTCCCCGCCTACACCGGCACCACATCGCTGACCCACGCGAGCGTGCCCCGGTGAGCCTGACCCGGGCGGAGCGGCGCGCCCTCGAGCAGGTCCGCCGCCGACCGCCGCGCCCGCGCCCGAGCCTGGCCAGCCGCGTCATCGGGGTGGTCGGGGAGCTGCTCATCACCCTCGGCGTGGTCGTCCTGCTCTTCGTCGGCTGGCAGCTGTGGTGGACCGACATCACGGCCGACCGTGCGCAGGCCCAGACGATCCAGTCCCTCGAGCGCCAGTTCGGCCACGCCCCCGCAGACGGCCAGGGCTCGGTCACCCCCGCGGCAGTGCCCTTCGGCAAGGCGTTCGCGATCGTGCGCATCCCCCGGCTCGGCCCCACCTACGCCCGGCCCGTCCTCGAGGGCACCGACCACGACGTCCTCAGCCAGGGCATCGGCCACTACGAGGGCACGGCCATGCCGGGCAAGGTCGGCAACTTCGCCGTCGCCGGTCACCGCACGACCTACGGCAAGCCGTTCAGCGACATCGACACGCTGCGCCCCGGCGACGTCGTCATCGTGGAGACCCGTACCAGCTACGTCGTCTACACCGTCCAGCGGCACGTCATCGTCACCCCGGAGCACGTCGAGGTCGTCGCGCCCGTCCCGCAGAAGCCCGGCGTCAAGCCGACACAGGCGATGATGACCATGACCGCCTGCCACCCGCGCTACAGCGCGGCGCAGCGCTACGTCGTCTTCGCCTCGCTGTTGCGCACGATCCCCCGCGCGCAGGGCATCCCGGCGTCGCTGCTGACCGTCCCGACGAAGGGGGCCTGACCGGTGTACGGACCGCTGTGGCGCGCCCTGCCCGGGCCCTGGCCGATCAAGCTGCTGCAGGCGCTGGTGCTGGCGCTCGCGTTCGTGGCCGCCTGCTTCCTGTGGCTCTTCCCCGCCGTGTCCGACCACCTGCCGTTCAACGACAACACGGTCACCAGCAGCTCCCCCAGCCGAACCACCACACCGTAAGGCCCCGCATGACCCGCATCCTCGTCGTGGACAACTACGACAGCTTCGTCTTCACCATCGTCGGCTACCTCAGCCAGCTCGGCGCCGAGTGCGAGGTCGTCCGCAACGACGCCATCAGCACCGAGGCCGCTGCCGAGTTCGACGGTGTCCTCGTCTCCCCCGGTCCCGGCACCCCGGAGGAGGCAGGGGTCTCCCTGACGATGATCGAGGCGTGCGCCGGGCGCACCCAGCCGATGCTGGGCGTGTGCCTGGGGCACCAGGCCCTCGGCGTCGTCTTCGGCGCCACCGTGGGCCGTGCCCCGGAGCTGCTGCACGGCAAGACCTCCGCGGTCCAGCACGACGGCACCGGTGTCCTGGCTGGCCTGCCCTCGCCGTTCACGGCGACCCGCTACCACTCGCTGACCATCGAGCCGCCGACCCTGCCGGAGGTGCTGCTCGCCAACGCCCACACCGCCTCGGGCGTCATCATGGCTGTGCGGCACGCTTCGCTGCCGCTGCACGGCGTGCAGTTCCACCCCGAGAGCGTGCTGACCGAGGGCGGCCACCGTCTGCTGGCCAACTGGCTGGTGACCTGCGGCATGACCGACGCCGTCGAGCGTTCCGCAGGCCTGAGCCCGCTGGTCCACGACGCCGCGGCGGTGGCCCGGCTGGTCGCCGGCTGACCCGGCTCAGTCCTCCAGGATCTCCTCGACCCACCCGCGCACCGGGAAGTCGAACTCCCGCTGCGCCTCGGGCGGCGCGCCGCGCAGCGCCGTGTGCCACGTCAGCGCCCGGGTGACCCGCCCGGTCGCCCGGGCCAGCTCCACCGACCGCAGCAGCGCGCTCCGGTCGGCCAGCGCGGACCATGGCTCCAGCAGGGCGTCCCGGACCCGGAGCACCCGCGGGTCGTCCAGCGTGGTCTGCCCGTGGTGGGCCAGCGAGTTCAGCGTCGCCAGCAGGGTGCCGAACGGGTGGCCGATGCTCGCGTCGCCCCAGTCGATCACCCGGGCCGAGGCGGTGGAGCCCGGCCAGCACACGTTGGCGGCATGGAGGTCGTCGTGTTGCAGGGTCCAGGGCAGGCCGTCGGCAGCCAGTTCCGAGCACCACTGTCGGTATGCCGGGAGCCTGGCCTCCAGCGCGGCTCGCCGCCGCGGGGTCAGCCCTCCGCGCGCGGGGTCGGTGGCGGCCAGCTCCGCCACGAGGTCTGCCGCCTGCTCGGGCAGGGTCGCCGGTGAGCGCTCCGGCACGCCCAGGGCGAGCAGCTCCGCCCGGTGGGCGGCGAGCTCCAGCTGTGCGGCGGCATACCGGGGCAGGAGGGTCTCCCAGACCGGCCACTGCTCCCCGGCCGGCAGGACGGACCGCAGGGTCGGGCCGGCGTCGCGGGTCAGCCACCAGCCGCGGCCGGCGTCCACCGCGACGACCTGCGGGGCCAGCCCGGGGGCGAGGCGCTCCAGGGTGCGGACCAGGGCCGGCTCCTGTCGCGTGCCCTCCCCGTTGGCCTTGAACCAGACCCGGCCGTCCCCGGTCGGGAAGACCGCCGCGGACGACCAGGGGCGGTCATGGACCAGCTCCCCGGCACCCGGTGTGCCGAGACCGGCCTCGGCACACCGCCCGGCGACCCACGAGGAGACGTCGGGCGGTGCAGCCGGGGTCACTTCGACTTGGTGTCCGACGGCAGGGTGATCGTCGTCGGGGGCATGGTGGCCGTGTCGGTGGGCGACTGCGTCGGCTCGCTCGTCTGGGGCTGCGCCTGGGAGACCACGAGCTTGATGGTCGTGCCGGCGTCGACCGTCTCGCCGACGTGGTTCTGGTCCAGGACGGTGCCCTCGGGCTGGTCGCTGGGCTGGAACTCGGTCTTGGTCTGCAGCCCGAGGTCGCTGAGGATCCGCTGGGCGTCGCCCAGGGTCTTGTTGCGCACGTCGGGCACCTTGACCCGACCGCTGGCCACCTTGAGGTTGACGGTGCTACCCGAGTCGACGCTGCTGCCGCCGGACGGGTCGGTGCTGATCACCTTGCCGGCGTCGACCGAGGAGTCGTCCACCTTGGTCACGGAGCCGACCTTGAGGCCGCGGTCCTCGATGGTGCGCCTCGCGGAGGACTCGGTGAAGCCGGTGACGTCGGGGACCTCCACCTGGCCGGGGCCGCTGGAGACGCTGATCGCCACGGTGGAGCCCTTGTCCACCGGCGAGCCGGCGGTCGGGTTCTGGTCGAAGACGGTCCCCTTGGCCGCCTCGTTGTTGGCCTGGCTGACCTGGGCCTTCAGGCCCATCGCCTCGAGCCGGGCCACGGCGGTGGCCTGGGGCAGCGTCACCACGGAGGGCACCTTGACGCTCTGGGCGAGCGGCTTGTCGCCGCCGAACAGCGACTTGCCGGCGAATGCGACGAGCACCAGCGCCGCGATCACGGCCGCGATGAGCAGGGCGTAGACCCCGGCGTGACGCTTGCGTGGCTCGCCGTCCGGGTCGTGACCGATGGGCGGCAGGCCGGCGGTGTTGCCGTGCCGGGAGTCGGCGGCCGCGGCGCCGGCCACGGCGGTGGGACGGGTCATCGCCTGGGTGGGCTCACCACCGGCCATCAGCATGGTGGAGTCGCCACCGAGGGCGGCGGCGCCTGCGGCCATGCCGGCAGCGGTGCCCAGGGCGGCGGCGCTGATCGGGCGGCCCGTGCGCGCCGCCGCCAGGTCGGCGCGGAACTCCGAGGCGGTCTGGTAACGCGCCTCGCGGTCCTTGGTCAGGGCGTGCAGGACCACCGCGTCCAGCTCGGGGCTGACCTCGGGGTTGTGCACCGACGGGGGCTGGGGGGTCTCACCCACGTGCTGGTAGGCGATCGCCACCGGGGAGTCACCGACGAACGGCGCCCGGCCGGTCAGCAGCTCGTAGATGAGGCAGCCGGTGGAGTACAGGTCGGAGCGGGCGTCCACCTGTTGGCCCTGGGCCTGCTCGGGCGAGAGGTACTGCGCGGTGCCGATGACCGCCTGGGTCTGCGTCATCGTGGCCGCCGTGTCGGCGACCGCACGCGCGATACCGAAGTCCATGACCTTGACGTCACCGTGCTCGGTGACCATGACGTTGGCCGGCTTGATGTCGCGGTGGACGATGCCCATGCGGTGGGAGTACTCGAGGGCGGCGAGCACGCCCTCGGTCAGGTGGCACGCGACCACCGGGTCCATCGCCTGGTGCTCCTGGTCGTTGAGCAGCTGGCGCAAAGTCTTGCCGGTCACCCGCTCCATGACGATGTAGGGCACCGACATGCTCGCCCCGGCGTAGTCGACCGTGTGGTCCTCGCCGGAGTCGTAGACGGCCACGATGGCGGCGTGGTTGAGGCCCGCCGCGGACTGGGCCTCGCGGCGGAAGCGGGCCAGGAAGGTGTGGTCACGCGCCAGGTCGGAGCGCAGCATCTTGATCGCCACGGCCCGGCCGAGCCGGGTGTCGTGGCCGGCGTGGACCTCGGCCATGCCGCCGCGTCCGATCAGCTCTCCGACCTCGTAACGGCCGCCGAGCAGCCGGGGTGTGGCACTCACTTCTTGCCCTTCTTCTTGTGGCCGTCGTTGTTGCCGGGGTTTGGTCCGGCGTGCGCGGGGGTGGTGGCTGGTGCGGCCTGGGCCACCACGAGCATGATCACCGCCTTGGCGGGGACGGCCCCCGTGGGGCTCATCGCCAGGACGGTGCCCGGCTGCTGACCGGAGGCCTGGTTCCGGGTGGAGACCTGGTAGCCCAGGCTCTCCAGCGCGGGCCGGACCTGGTCGACAGGCTGCCCGACGTAGGCGGCGGCGGAGAGCACCGTGACCGGCCGGCTGGTGGCGGTCCGCGTCGGGGACGGCTTCGGGGTGGTCGAGGTCTTCGCCGCGCCGGACCCGCACCGGCTCAACGACACCGCGAGCACGATGACCGCCAGGGCGGCCAGGCCCCACACCGCGGGACGCTTGCGCACCTGGTCGGTCAGGGCGCTCGACCGGACGGCAGCCGGTGCGGCGCTGTGGATGCGGGTGGCGGGTCCGCTGTGCTGGTCCTGCTGGCGCACGGTGGTGGCCATGACCGCCGTCTGGTCGAACGCCGAGGGCGGCGTGACCGCGGTCGCGATCGAGCCGGAGACCGGCACCCCGAGCTCCTCGGCGATCGCGGCGGCGCTGACCGGGCGGTCGGCCGGGTCCTTGGCCAGGCAGGACTCGATCAGGTCGCGCAGCTGCTCGGGGACCTCGTCGGGCAGCGGAGGGGGCGGGTCGTTGACCTGGGACAGGGCGGTGGCGACCGGGGTCTCGGCGTCGAACGGCCGCTTGCCGGTCAGCATCTCGTGGGCCACGATGCCCAGCGCGTAGATGTCGCTGGAGGGGGTGGCCGGCTCGCCCATCGCCTGCTCGGGCGAGATGTACTGGGCGGTGCCCATGACCTCGCCCGTCTTGGTGATCGCCGACCCGTGCAGGGCCCGGGCGATGCCGAAGTCGGTGAGCTTGGCCGTGCCGTCCGGGGTGAGGATGATGTTGGCCGGCTTGACGTCACGGTGGACGAAGCCGTTCTGGTGCGCCATCTCCAGCGCCGCGGCGGCCTGGCCGAGCACGGAGGCGGCCTCCTCGGGGCCGAGCGGGCCGCGCTCGGTGATCACCCGGGACAGCGGCTCGCCGGGGACGAGCTCCATGACCAGATAGGACTCGCCGTCCTCCTCGCCGTAGTCGTGCACGGTGGCGATGTTGGGGTGGCTCAGTGCCGCGCTGTGGCGGGCCTCTGCCCGGAACCGGTCGACGAACTGGGTGTCGTCGGCGTAGCCGGAGCGCAGCAGCTTGATGGCGACGGTGCGTCCGAGGACGCCGTCGGTGGCCTCCCAGACCTCGCCCATGCCGCCACCGGCCACCCGCTCGGTGAGCGTGTAGCGGTTGCCCAGGACCGCTCCGCTGCCGGCGCTCATCGGTTGACCACCGACTCGATGACCTGGCGGGCGATCGGTGCGGCGACCTTGCCGCCGAACGCCTCGTTGCCGGCCCGGCCGCCGTCCTCGACGACGACGGCCACCGCGATGCGCGGGTTGTCGGCCGGGGCGAACGCCGTGAACCAGGCGTGCGGGGCCAGGCCCGTGCCGTGCTCGGCCGTGCCGGTCTTGCCGGCCACGCTGACCCCGGGGATCTGGGCCGCGGTGGCGGTGCCGCTCTGGACGACCGCCTCCATCATGCGCGTCAACCGTGCCGCGACGTCCGGGCTCACCGCTTGGGACAGCTGTTCGGGAGAGGTCTCCTCGATGACATCGAGATCTGCACTGCGTACGTCCTTGACGAGGTAGGGCCGCATGACGACGCCCTTGTTGGCGATCGCCGCGCTCACCATCGCCATCTGGAGCGGGGTGACGCGCACGTCGAACTGCCCGATGGCCGCCTGCGCGGTCTGCGGGCGGTTCATCTGCTCCGGCACGGTGCTCGGCGTGACCCGCATGGGCACACTGAGCTGGTCACCGAAGCCGAACTTCGCGGCCTGGGCGCGCAGGGCGTCGGCGCCCAGCTTCATGCCGAGGCCACCGAAGGAGGAGTTGCACGAGCGCTGGAGCGCCACCAGCAGCGTCGACGTGCCGCCGGGGCCACACGGCAGCCGGTCGTCGTTGGGCAGCTTGGCGTTGGTGGTGTCGGGCAGCTTCAGCGTCGCCGGCCCCGGGATCTCGGAGTCCTCGGTGTACTGCCCCGAGGACAGGGCCGCTGCCGCGGTCACCAGCTTGAAGGTGGAGCCCGGCGGGTAGAGGTCGCCGTTGATCGTCCGGTTGACGGCGGGGTTGCCCGGGGCGTTGTTGACCTGCTGCCAGGCCTTGGCGACGGACTTCAGGTCGTGGCTGGCCAGCGGGCTGGGGTCGTACTGCGGGTGGCTCACCATGGCCAGGATCGCCCCGGTGGACGGGTCGAGGGCGACGACGGCGCCGCGCTGGTCACCGAGGGCCTCGTCCGCGGCCTTCTGGGCGCGCGGGTCGATGGTCAGCTCCAGGCTCGCGCCGCTGGGCACCTTGCCGGTGACCATGTCGACGATGCGCCGGTAGAAGAGCTTGTCGGACTGCCCGGACAGCAGCGAGTCCTCGGCGCCCTCGAGGCCGCCGCCGGCGCCGTAGGTGAACGAGTAGTAGCCGGTGACCTGGGAGTACAGCCGCGCCGAGGGGTAGGTGCGCAGCCACTTCAGCTGGTCGTTGGAGGGCACCGATCGGGCGACCGGGGAGCCCCCGACGAGGATGGCGCCACGCTCACGGGCGTAGCTGGCCAGCAGGGTGCGCCGGTTGTTGGGCCGATCCTGTAGCTCCTTGGCCTGGACGAACTGGATCCACGTCGTCGCGATGAGCAGCGAGGCGAACAGCGCCGCCACGATGAACGACAGCCGGCGGATGGGGGCGTTCATCGCAGCTTCACCACTTCGGTCGCCTCGGAGGAGGCCGAGGACGCCACCGCGGTCTCGGCCACCGGCCGGCGGGCCTGGTCGCTGATCCGCAGCAGCAGCGCCAGCAGGGCCCAGTTGGCCAGCAGCGAGGAGCCTCCGTAGGACAGGAACGGCAGCGTCAGGCCGGTCAGCGGGATGACCCGGGTGACGCCGCCGACGACGACGAAGACCTGCAGCGCCATCGAGAAGGACAGGCCGGTGGCGAGCAGCTTGCCGAAGCCGTCGCGCACGCCGAGCGCCGTCCGCAGTCCGCGCTCGACGATGAGGACGTAGAGCATCAGCAGGGCGAACAGGCCGAACAGGCCGAACTCCTCACCCATGCTCGGGTAGATGAAGTCGCTCTCGGCGAAGTAGGTGAAGTTGGGGTGGCCGCGACCCAGGCCGGTCCCGAAGAGCCCGCCACTCGCCATACCCATCAGGCCCAGGACGAGCTGGTCGCTGACCTGCAGTGCCTGCTGGGAGAACGGGTGCAGCCACAGCAGCACGCGCTGCTGGAGGTGGCCGAACATGAGGTAGGCGAAGTAGGCGCCGAAGCAGAACAGGGTCAGGCCGATGGCGACCCACGACCGTCGTTCGGTCGCGACGTAGATCATCGCCACGAAAAGGCCGAAGAACAGCAACGAGGAGCCGAGGTCGCGCTCGAAGACCAGCACGAGCACGCTGACCAGCCAGGCGATGAGGATCGGCCCGAGGTCGCGCGGGCGCGGGAAGGCGATGCCGAGGAAGCGCTTGCCGACCAGAGAGAGCACGTCGCGGGTCTGCACGAGGTAGCCGGCGAAGAAGACGGTCAGGGTGATCTTGGCGATCTCACCGGGCTGGAAGCTGAACGGCCCCAGGCCGATCCAGATCCGGTTGCCGTTGATGTTGCGGCCCAGGCCCGGCACCAGCGGCAGGAGGAGCAGTCCGATGCTGGTCGCCATCGCGATGAACGTGAACCGGCGCAACTGGCGGTGGTCGCGCAGCGCGATGATGACGGCGATCGCGATGATCACCCCCAGCGCGCTCCAGGTGAGCTGCTTGAACGCCATGCCGCCGCCGGTGCGCTGGTGGGCCAGGTCGAGACGGTGGATCATCACCAGGCCCAGGCCGTTGAGCAGCGTGCCGATCGGCAGCAGCAGGGGGTCGGCGTAGGGCGCGCGCCAGCGCAGCACGAGGTGGAAGCCGCCGCCGAGGACCAGGAAGCCCAGGCCGTAGCCGAGCAGGTCCGGCGGGAACGTGCCCTGCACCGCCAGGCCCACGTTGAGGTAGGCCAGCATCACGATGCCGATGGCCAGCAGCAGCAGCCCCAGCTCGACGTTGCGTCGCGTGCGGGGGACGAGGGAGGTGACCGTGGACATCAGGACGCGGCGCCGCAGCTCTGGCCCTTGGCCTTCAGTGCCTCGCAGCTGACCGCCTCGGAGCGCAGGTCGTCGACGATCTTGCGCGCGGCGGTCAGGCTCTCGGCGTTGAACGTGGCGTTGACCTTGCTGCGGTAGAAGTCGGGCAGGTTGTTGATGTCGACGTCGGTCGCGGTCTCGACGTGGGAGAGCTTGAGCGGGCCGATGTTCTGGGACACCCCGCGGTAGATCGCCACGAACCCGCCGGACTCACCGACGAAGTACTGCCGCTGCGACCAGTCGTATGCCGCGTAGCCGCCACCCAGCACCACGGCCAGGACCAGCAGCATCAGCCCACCGCGCCGGAGCCACTTCCGGGCTCCTTTGGGTCCCTCCTCGGCCAGGGTGACCGAGCCGTCGTCCTCGGCGTTCTCGTCGTCGCCGGCGGCGGTGCGCGACAGGGCGGCGGCCTTGGCGGCGGGGGTCTGCGGCAGGGGGCGGGTGCCGGCGGCCTGCCGCTCGGCGGCGGCCCCGACGACCTGCGGAACGGTGGAGGGCGCCTCGGCCCGGTCGAGGTCGACCACGTCGCCGATGATCACGGTGACGTTGTCGGGGGCGCCGGCCTTGAGGGCGAGCTCGACGAGCCGGTCGGCGGTGTGGTCGGCGTCCATGCCCGAGGCCATGACCTCGGCGATGGTGTCGCGCGCGACGAAGTCGGACAGGCCGTCGGAGCAGATCAGGTAGCGGTCGCCCGGGCGGGCCTCGCGCAGCGACAGGTCCGGCTCGTCGTCGGGCTGGCCGGTCAGCACTCGGGTGACGATCGAGCGCTGCGGGTGGTGCTCGGCCTCCTCGGCGGAGATCCGGCCCTCGTCGACCAGGCTCTGGACGAAGGAGTGGTCCTTGGTGATCTGGGTCAGCGTGCCCTCGCGCAGCAGGAACGCCCGCGAGTCGCCGATGTGTGCCATGGCCAGCTTGTTGCCGGTGCGCAGCAGGGCGATGACGGTGGTGCCCATGCCCCGCAGCTCGGGGTGCTCGTGCACGTTGCGCTCCAGCGCCTCGTTCGCCGACCGCAGGCGGGTCGCGAGCAGCTCGAGGGCGTCGTCGCCGCCGTGGGACTCGCCGTCGAGGTCGACCAGCTCCCCGATGGTGATCGAGGACGCGACGTCGCCGCCGGCATGGCCGCCCATGCCGTCGGCGAGGACGAGCAGGTGGGGACCGGCATACCCCGAGTCCTGGTTGACGGAGCGGACGAGCCCGACGTCCGAACGCGCGGCGTACCGCAGGGCGATGGCCATCGGACCTACTTTCGCAACTCGAGGACCGTCTTGCCGATCCGCAGGGTCGTGCCGACTGCCACCGGCGTGGGGGTGCTGAGCCGGTTGGCGCCGAGGAAGGTGCCGTTGGTGGAGCCGAGGTCCTCGACGTACCAGCCGTCGCCGTCCCGGTAGACCCGGGCGTGACGGCCGGAGGCGAAGTCGTCGTCGAGGACCAGGGTGCACTCGGGGTTGCGCCCGATGAGCACACCGGAGTCCTTGAGGTTCAACGTCGTCCCGGCCAGCGGTCCTTCCGTGACCGCGAGGGTAGCCGGGACCTTGCGCGCCGCGGCACGCGAGGCGCGGCTGGGCGCCTCAGCGGGGGCGGGCGGCTGCCGGTTGGGGCGGGCCTTGGGTTTGACCGGTGCCTTGCCGCGGCTGAGCACGCGGGTGCCGTAGAGGTCGCCGCGCAGCACGCCGACGATGCTGAAGACGAAGACCCAGAGCAGGACCAGGAGACCGAGGCGGACCACGGTGAGGGTGAGCTCGCTCATCGCCGGCCCCTCACCGCCGGCCCGCGTGGAAGGTGATGGTGGTGCGTCCGACCGTGATCCGGTCGCCCTCCTCCAGTCGGTGGCTGGTGATGCGGTCCCCGTCGACGAAGGTGCCGTTGGTCGAGCCGAGGTCGCGGATGCTGGTCACCAGGTGGGGCCCGTCGCTCGTCACGCGGATCTCGCTGTGCTTGCGCGAGATGCCGGGGTCGTCCAGGACCACGTCGGCGGAGTCGTCGCGGCCAAGGACCGTGATGGCGCCCATCAGCGGGTAGCGGTCGCCGTCGACCTCCAGCCACGGGCGGTCGTTGGGGTTGGCCCGGGGGGCAGGCGCGGGGGCGGCGGCGGGCTGGTGCTCGGTCGCGGCGGTCGCGGCCGGGGCGGCGGGCGCCGGCCGGGGCCGGGCCTTGGCGGTCGAGGTGCGCAGCCGGAAGACCCCGGTCTCGAGGTCGTCGTGGGCGCTGAAGTGCACCTGGATCGGGCCACCGGGCGTGTAGTGCTGGGAGTCCGCGTGCTCCTGCGCCGAGGCGACGAGCTCGTCGGACAACGCGTCGGAGAAGCTGCTCAGCCGCTCGTGGTCGGCCGGGCTGAGCTCGACCGTGTAGATGTTCGGCACGAACGTGCGCCCATGGCCCAGCACAGCGCCCTTGTCGTCCATGGCGCGCCGGATCGCCGCAGCGATCTCGACCGGCTGCACCTCGGACTTGAAGGCCCGGGCAAAAGCGCCGTTGACCGCGCGCTCGAGACGCTGCTCGACTCGATCGAACAGTCCCACGTGAACTCCTCCTCGGGGTTGGCCTCCCGATCGTAGCCGTCGCGGTTGAGTATGCCGGTCGCGTGCTAGCCTGAGCCGCTTCCTGGAGGCCGGGAGAGGCCCCGCCGGAACGTCCCGATTTGGGATTTCGGCGGTCTCTCCGACACACTAGGCAAGCGCGCGCGAGTGGCGGAATAGGCAGACGCGCACGGTTCAGGTCCGTGTGCCCGAAAGGGCGTGGGGGTTCAACTCCCCCCTCGCGCACCAGACTCGAAGGGGTCGCCGAGAGGCGGCCCCTTCGTCGTGTCCGGGGGTGATCGGGCTCCACGTCCTCTGAGGCTGCTCGACGCACGGGTTCGTCCCCCGGGGCACCGGGTGTGACCTGTGCGTGGAGGGGGCGAAGGCCCCTTCTGCCAGGGCTCAGGGCTCCATGAGGCTGGGAGAGCGGTAGCCCGGACCGGGCCACCGCTCGGGAGGTGCGCCATGGACACGGACGAGACCCGGCAGGACCCTGAGCCGACGGGGTCCTCTGCTCTGGTGCTGCCTGAGCACGAGCACACGCAGCTGTGCGGCGCGCCGGATCGCGTCGTCGTCGGGGTGGACGACACCGCCCTCTCGAGGGAGGCCCTGCGGTGGGCGGCGCGGGAGGCGATGTGGCACTCCTCGCACCTGCACGTCGTCCATGCCTCCGAAGCGGACGAGGCGCAGGCCGAAGCAGCGGTGCGCGCGATGCTGGACGAGGTCTACCAGCAGGTGCACCTCCCTCCCACAACGGAGGATCGCGCTCCTGCGGGTCCTCCGGTCGTCGAGGTGGAGTACCTGCGTGCCCGCTCGCGGGCACCCGAAGCCCTGGTGGCCGCCTCCCACGGCGCGGCCGTGCTGGTCTTGGGAGCGCACTCCAGCCGCCGTTTCGCGCAGCTCGTGACCTCGGTGTCCCACCGTGCAGCGGCGTTCGCCACCTGTCCGGTCGCCTTCGTGCGCCCGGGGCAGTACCAGGACCCGCCGGCCCACGCCCGGGTCGTGGTCGGGGTCGATGACACCCAGACCGCCCGAGATGCCCTGCGGTGGGCGGCGCGAGAGGTGTCGATGCGCAGAGGGCAGACCCCACAGGACTGGCGGCTGGAGGTGTTGCACGCGGCTCCGGCGGAGCAGAAGTTCCTCCTCGTCCACCCCCGCTCGGCGGCACAGGCCACAGAGCGGATGACCCCGCCGGAGCAGCTGCTGGACTACCTCCGCACCGAGGTCCTGACCGGTGACGCCGAACGTGACGTGCCCGTCGACTACACGATCAGCTACGCGGACCCCGTCGGTGCTCTGGTCGAGGCGGCGACAGGCGCCGACCTGCTCGTCATCGGCTCCTCGGGCCGCGGCATCCTCAGCGACGTCCTGCAGCCCTCGGTCGCCAGGGAGATCGTCGACCGCGCCCCGTGCCCGGTCGTCGTCGCGGCCTCGACGCCCGAGGACCGTTCGGCCCGGGTCCGTGAGGCGACGGTCGCCGAGGAGCGCGCGTCGGTCACCGGACCAGAGCCGTCCTCCCCGTCCTGAGCCGGCACGGCGGGACGACCACCTGGACGATCACCGGGTCGATCACCGCGAAGGGCGCTCGTCCTCGGCCTGCCCCGCGGTCAGCAGCGCGCGCAGCGCGGCGCGGTCGAGCGGGGAGGTCTGGGTGGTCTGCAGGAAGTCCACCACCGTCCGGACGAAGCGGGCAGGTTCGTCCTGGTGCGGGAAGTGGCCGGACTTCTCGAAGACGTCGAGCGTGCTCCCGGCCAGCGCGGCGTGGGCTGCCCGGGCGTGGGCGACGGGGATGAGCGTGTCGCCCGCTCCCCAGACGATCAGCGTCGGACGCCCCTGCGCGAGGTACAGGCGGTCGGTGGCGCTGACCCGCTGCCCGCCGGGACCCACCACGCTCCTCAGGGTGTGAACGAACGCGGAACGGGCCGGAAGGTCGGCCAACGAGGCATAACCGCGGGCGGCTTCGACCATCGAGGGCTGGAGCCGGATGGGGAGTCGTTCCAGCAGCCGGGACACGGCCAGGCCGGCGTCGCGCACGCGCCGGTGGGCGATCACGGGGAGCACCAGCTCCGCCCCGGGCAGAGTGGCGGCCCGGAGGGCGAGGCTGACCTCCCGCCCGAGGCCCCCACTGGACACCAGCACCATCCGGTCACAGTGCTCGTAGTACTGGTAGGCGAACTGCATCGCCACGCCACCGCCGAGCGAGTGCCCGACCACCGAGGCGCGGTCGTGGCCGAGCCGCAGGAGGAGGTCTCGGAGCAGGCTGGCGAGAGCACCCAGGGAGTAGTCCGTCGCCGGCTTGTCGGACTCGCCGTGGCCGAGCAGGTCGGGGGCGATGACATGCGCGTGCTCGGCCAGGCCCGGGATGACCGGCTCCCACGTCGCGCTGCTGCTCGTGATCCCGTGCACCAAGAGCAGCACCGGCAGTCGGGGGTCGCCGGCCTCGCGATAGCTGATCCGGTGGCCGTGCAGGCTCACCGCTGCGGTCCGCATCTTGGCCTCCGGCCGGTTCACCTCCCAAGGATCCGACAGCCCACCGACCGTGTCCACACCTGCGGTCAGGGGGCCGGCGGCAGGGTCACGGTCGGGAGGACCGGCTCAGGTGTCGGTGGCGTGGTCACGGACGGGAGCGAGGGTGTCGGCGCCGGCGGCAGGGTCAGCGTGGGGGTGGTGACCGGGGGAACCGTCACGCTGGGCGATGGCGGCGCGGTGACGGTCGGGAGCGTCGGGATGGGGACCGGCGGAACCGTCACGCCCGGCAGCGTGGGGGTGGTGACCGGGGGAACCGTCACGCTGGGCGGTGGCGGCGCGGTGACGGTCGGGAGCGTCGGGATGGGGACCGGCGGAACCGTCACGCCCGGCAGCGTGGGGGTGGTGACCGGGGGAACCGTCACGCTGGGCGGTGGCGGCACGGTCACGCTGGGCAGGGTCGGGATGGTGACCGGGGGAACCGTCACGCCCGGCAGCGTGGGGGTGGTGACCGGGGGAACCGTCACGCTGGGCGGTGGCGGCGCGGTGACGGTCGGGAGCGTCGGGATGGGGACCGGCGGAACCGTCACGCCCGGCAGCGTGGGGGTGGTGACCGG
>NZ_JBTCWL010000075.1:0-18039 GCF_054325275.1 Oryzihumus sp. | reverse complement strand
GGCTACAGCGCCGCGAGCCGGCGGCGCACCTCCATGACGTCCACGGCCTGCCAGTCGGAGTGGTCGTTGTGCCACCCGCGCAGGTCGCGGAACGCCGGGTCGTCGTTGGCCATGGCGTGGCCGATGACCCGCGAGGTCGGGATGCCCCACTGCGCCTGCAGCTGGTGCACCAGGCGCAGCACCGAGGTGATCTGCGCGTGCCGGGCCAGGATCTGCTGGTCGGCCCAGTGCGCGCTGTTGCCCGAGGTCGACTGCACCATCTCGATGCCGATCGCCTTGTCGTTCAAGCCGATCGTGTGCCGGCACAAGATCGTCACCGGCACGATCGCGTAGACCCGGCCGTCCTGGTCGACGATGAAGTGCGCGCAGGTGCCCGGCAGCTCGCCGGTGTTGGGCACATCCTGGGCGAAGGTGTTGCGTGCCGCGGACATCGTGCTCGTCTCGGTGAAGTGCAGCACGACCATCGAGGGCCGCAGGTGCCAGCTGGCCACGCCGTAGTGCCGCTTCGCATAGCTCGCGGTCTCCGCCTTCCGCTTCGCGGAGAACGGGATGTATGCCGCGACGACCGGCACGCGCGCGACCCCGCCACCGCTCCGGGTCGGTGTCGTCGTGGCCCGCGCTGACGTCGGCCTGGCCGGCGGCTTGCTGCTGCTCCGCCGCGGCGACGCCGCGGCGGTCGTGGTGGCCGGAGCCGCGCTGGTGACCGGTGACGAGGACGACGCGGCCGGCATACCGCCTGCCGCGGCCTGCCGTGGACCGCACGCGCCGAGCACCGCGGAACCACCCACCAGGGCCAGCGCCACACCGGCGCCGCTGAGGCTGCGAAGGAGCCGAGCACGTGACATCACAACGTGACACGGTAGCCCGGGCGGCAGCAGCCGACCGCGCCGGCAGGCATGATGGGCCGGTGACCTCACCCCGGGACAAGCCCGACACCCCTGCCGCCGCGCGCTCGCGGATGACGGGCAAGCAGCGCCGAGAGCAGCTGATCGAGATCGGCCGGAAGCTGTTTGCCGACAAGGGGTTCGAGGGGACCACCGTGGAGGAGATCGCCGCCAAGGCGGGGGTGTCCAAGCCGGTCGTCTACGAGCACTTCGGGGGCAAGGAAGGGCTCTACGCGGTCGTCGTCGACCGCGAGATCCGCACCCTGCTCGACGGCGTCACCGGCGCCCTGACCACCCAGGGGCACCCCCGGGCCCTGCTCGAGCAGGCGGCCCTGGCGCTGCTGGACTACATCGAGGGCTCGACCGACGGCTTCCGCATCCTCGTGCGCGACTCCCCCACCGGGCAGTCGACCGGCTCCTTCGCCAGCCTCATCAGCGACGTGGCCTCGCAGGTCGAGCACATCCTCGCCGCCGAGTTCAAGCGCCAGAAGCTCGACCCCAAGACCGCTCCGATCTACGCCCAGATGCTCGTCGGCATGGTCGCGCTCACCGGCCAGTGGTGGCTGGACTCGCGCAAGTTCAAGAAGGCCGACGTGGCCGCGCACCTGGTCAACCTCGCGTGGAACGGCCTGGCCGGGCTCGAGGCCAAGCCCTCGCTGCGCGCCGTGAAGGGCTGAGGTCACCCGGGCCGCGAAGCGACCAGCAGGTCGCGCGCCTCGGTGGTGCTCACCTGCCCGAAGCGGCGGTACCACTCCCCCACGCTGTGCAGGCGGGCCGGCTGCTCCAGGACGACCAGCTCGTCGTAGTCGTGCTCCAGCAGCGGCACGACCTCCGGTGAGGCGACCGGCACCGCCAGGAGCACGTGCCCCGCACCGCGATGCCGCAGCACAGCTACCGCCGCGCGGGCGGTCGCACCAGTGGCCACGCCGTCATCCACAACGACCACCGTGCGGCCCTTCACGTCGAGCGCACGGGTGTCTCCGCGCAGCTCGGCCGTGACCTGCTCGACCTGCTCGGCGGCGGCCGCCACGAGGCGCCGGATCTGCTCCGGGCTCAGCCCGCTGGCCTCGACCACGCGCTGGGTGAACGCGACCGCGCCACCCTCTCCGACGGCGGCCAGCGCCAGCTCGGGCTGCCAGGGCACGCCGACCTTGCGCACCACGAGCACGTCGAGCGGCGCCCCGAGCGCGGCAGCCACCTCGGCCGCCACCGGCACCCCACCCCGGGGCAGGCCCAGCACGACCACGTCGCTGCCGTGCCGCTTGGCCAGCTCGACGGCCAGCCGCTTCCCGGCCTCTCGTCGGTCCGTGAACACGCTGCCAGTCTGACCCGGCCGCGCCCCACCGTGACCGGGTCGAAGGTCAGGCCTGCTGGAACTCCAGCCGGTTGCCCACGGGGTCGTCGGTGTGGAACCGGCGCACGCCCGGCAGGTTGTCGTCCCAGCGCACCTCGCCCCCGGCCGCCCCGACCCGCTTGGCGAGGGCGTCGACGTCGGTCACCGCGATGCCCGGGTGCGCCTTGCGGGCCGGGGCGAAGGACTCCTCGACCCCGCAGTGGATCTCGCAGGTCCCGGCCCGGAACCAGGCACCACCGCGCGCGGCGAGCGCGGGCGGCTTGGCCAGCTCCTGCATTCCGAGCACGCCGACGTAGAAGGCGCGCAGCGTGTCCTCCGAGCCGGCGGGGCACGACACCTGGACGTGGTGCAGTCCGGCGATGAAGCTCATGTCCTTGTCCTCCAACGGTTTTCAGGCCCGGGTGCGGGCGACGGCGAAGAGGCGGCGGAACGGGAAGAGGGTGCCGAAGTCCTGGCGGGGGTACGCCTCACGCAGCCGGTCGGCATACGCATGCAGGAAGTCCGCCCGCTCCTGAGCGCCGGTGAGCACGTCGAGCACGGGCCGGAGCGCGGTGCCCTTGGTCCACTCCAGCACCGGGCAGTCCTGCTCCCCCGCCGGGTCGAGCACCTGCTGGTACGTGGTCTCCCAGACATCCACCGCACAGCCCAGCCCGGCCAGCAGAGCGGTGTATGCCGCGGGCTCGGCCACCGGGGCACCGTGCCGCAACGTGGCCAGGAGCTCGGCGCTGCGCGGCGCCGCGGCGGCGGTCTCGCGCAGGAGGCGGTGGGAGGGCGCCTCGAAGTTGCCCGGCACCTGCATGGCTAACCACCCGCCGGGGGCCAGCGCCGCCACCCAGCGGGGGATGAGCTCGAGGTGACCGGGCACCCACTGCAGCGTGGCGTTGGTGACCAGCAGGTCGATGCCAGCGGGCGGCTCCCAGTCGGCAACGTCGGCCTCGACCCACTCCACGCGGCCCTCGGGGTCGCCGGCCCGGGCCTGCTCGAGCATGTGCGGGGAGGAGTCGACGCCGACCACCCGCGCGGCCGCCCAGCGCTGCGCCAGGCCGAGGGTCAGGGCGCCGGCGCCGCAGCCGAGGTCGACGACCAGGCGGGGGTCCTGCACGCGCACGCGGGCCATGAGGTCGGCGAACGGGCGGCTGCGGTGGTCCTCGAACACGGCGTACTGCGCGGGGTCCCACGTCACCGGGCGGGCTGAGGTCATGGGCCCTCCTTCGCTCTCCTTGGAATCAAGTTTCTTGATATCAAGATACTTGACGGCCGCTAGACTTTCCAGCATGTCCGCCACCCCCGCCGACGAGGTCGACCGGATCGTCGACGCGTGGGCGCGCGAGCGGCCGGACCTCGACGTCTCGCCGCTGCACGTGCTCTCGCGTGTCTCCCGCCTGGCCCGGCACCTCGACCTCGCCCGCGGCTCCGCCTTCGCCGAGCACCACCTCGAGGGGTGGGAGTTCGACGTTCTCTCGGCGCTGCGCCGCGCCGGCGAGCCCTACCAGCTCTCGCCCGGCTCCCTGGTCCAGCAGACGCTGGTCACCAGCGGCACGATGACCAACCGGGTCGACCGGCTCGAGCGGCGCGGCCTGGTCCGGCGCAGCCCCGATCCCTCCGACCGGCGCGGGGTCATCGTGGCGCTGACCCCCGCGGGGCGCACCGTGGTCGACGCCGCGATGGCCGACCTGCTCCAGCGCGAACGCGAGCTGCTCGCCGAGCTGCCGCAGGGTGAGCGCGACGACCTCGCCGGCTTCCTGCGCCGGCTGCTCGCCCCTTTCGAGCGCTGAGCCCTCGGAGCACTGAGCCCTACGCCGTGCCGTAGCGGCCCAGGACCCAGTCGCGGACCACCCCGGCGACCGCGGAGAAGCCGTCCCCGGGGAACGGGCCGGCCGCGAGGGTCTCCCACCCGTGGCCGGAAGCCACCGGGAGGAACCGCTTGTGCCGCGCCGGCGCCGCGGCCACGAGCTCCCGCAACCGGCCGGCATCGGTGTCGGGGTCGTTGGCCGCGGCCACCACCAGGGTCGGCATCCTCAGGCGCGGGAGGGCCTTCGCCGTGTCCATGCCGAGGAACTCCACGGGGCCGGAGAGGTCGACCACCGCGTCAGCGTGCACGCGCTGCGCCGTCACGGTCACCGCCGTGCCGCCCATCGAGGCACCCACGAGCGTCACCCGACGCGCGCCGTGCGCCCGCGCCCAGGCCACCGCCACCGCCACCTGCGTCGGGATGTCGCCGGCGAACTCCGAGCCCAGGTCACACCGCGAGTCCCCGTGACCGCACAGGTCCAGCAGCACCGACCGCACGCCCTGCCCGCCCAGCCACGCGGCATACGGCCAGAAGCCGCACAGGCCCTGCCGGCCGGTCTCGTGCACGAACACCGCGGCCGTGGCTCCGGTGCCGACCACCGCACCCGTGAGGGTGTTGCCGGCGGGGCCGCCGATCCGGATCGGGGTGGCCGCCGCGTTGGGCAGGCCGCACCGGGCCACCACGGCGTTGGCGGGGTGAACGGAACTCGTCGCGGACGAGCTGGGACTCGGGGTCGCCGGGCCGCTGCCCGCCGTCGTCGCGGACGTCGAGGCAAGGGACGCCGGAGCCACCGCACCCCCGGATGTCGGCGCCGCGCAGGCAGCCACCGCGAGCACGGCGAGGGCCGCCACTACCGCCCCATCGCGCCGCCAAGCCGCCGCTCCACCGCGCCACCGAACCGCCGCTCCACCCCTGGGACGTGCCGCTGCACCCCTCGTCATATGTCGGACCTTACATATGGCTTACGGTCACGTCCATGACCGCGTCGACGTCATCCCTGGGCTATGCGCTGCTGGGCCTCATCGCCCGCTCGGCCGCGACCGGCTACGACCTGACCCGGCGCATGCACCGGCCCGTGGGGTGGTTCTGGACGGCCGCGCACAGCCAGGTCTACCCCGAGCTGGCCCGGCTGGAGTCCGGCGGCCTCGTCGAGCACGAGGTGGTCGAGGGCGCCGGACCGCGGCCGACCAAGCGCTACCGGCTCACTCGCGCCGGTCGCATCCGCCTGCGCGACTGGGTGGCCGAGCCGGCCGTGCGACCGCCGGACCGTGACCCGCTGATGCTCAAGATCTACTCCCTGTGGCTCCTGGAGCGGCCGCAGGCGGTGGCGCTGGTCGAGGCGACGCGCGCCGACCACGCGGCGCGACTGGAGGTGTATGCCGCGCAGGAGCGCGAGATGCACGCCCACCCCAAGGAGCTGGCGGACCCGGGGACCCGCGAGTTCGCGGCGTGGGCGACGCTGCGGGCCGGCATCAGCTTCGAGCGGCACCGGCTCGACTGGTGCGACTGGCTGCTCGCGCGGCTGAGCGACTGACGAGCCGGCACGCCCTCCGGCAGCGGCGGGCGGGACTAGCCGGCGACCTCGGCCGCGGCCAGCCAGGCCATCTCGAGCGACTCCCGCTCATCGACCACCTCGCGCAGCTTCGCGTTGAGCTCCAGAACCGCCTGGTGGTCGGTGGCCCGGGCGGCCATGTCGGCGTGGATCCGCTCCTCGCGCTCGGCGAGGCGGGTCAGCTGCTTCTCCACCCGCGCCATCTCCTTGCGCGCCTCACGCACCTCGGCCGCGGACGGGCCCTCCGCCGACGTGCTCGCCGATGCCGGCGCCGGCACGGTCGCACCTGAGGGGCTGCCGCTCGCAGCCTGCTCGGCGGCGTGCCGCAGCGCGAGGTACTCCTCCACCCCACCGGGCAGGTCGCGGACCTTGCCGTCGCCGAGCAGTGCCACCTGCCGGTCGCACATGCGCTCGAGCAGGTAGCGGTCGTGGGAGACGACGAGCAGGGTGCCGGCCCAGCCGTCGAGCACGTCCTCCAGCGACGTGAGGGTCTCGATGTCGAGGTCGTTGGTGGGCTCGTCCAGCAGCAGCACGTTGGGCTCAGCCATCATCAGCCGCAGCAGCTGCAGCCGGCGCCGCTCGCCACCGGACAGGTCGCTCACCCGGGTGCGCTGGCGGCTGCCGGTGAACCCCAGCCGGGTGGCCAGCTGGCTCGCGCTGACCTCCTTGTCGCCGAGCGTGGTGAACGCCTTGACGTCCTCGATCGCCTCGATGACCCGCCAGTCCTCGAACCGCTCGAGCTCGCGCACCTCCTGGGTCAGGAACGCCAGCGACACGGTCTTGCCGACCTTGCGGGTGCCGCCGGCCAGCGGCACGTCACCGCTGACGGCCCGCAGCAGGGTCGACTTGCCGGCGCCGTTGACGCCGACGATGCCCACGCGCTCACCGGGCGCGAGGCGCCAGGTGACCTTGTCCAGCAGCACCCGTTCGTCCACCGCCACGGTGGCGTCGACCAGGTCGATGACGTCCTTGCCCAGCCGCGTGGTGGCGAACCGCATCAGCGACACGTCGTCGCGCGGCGGCGGCTCGTCTGCGATCAGCGCCGAGGCCGCCTCGATGCGGAACTTGGGCTTGCTCGTGCGCGCGGGCGCCCCGCGGCGCAGCCACGCGAGCTCCTTGCGCAGCAGGTTGGCGCGCCGGTCCGCGGTCACCGCGGCCACCCGCTCGCGCTCCGCCTTGGCCAGCACGTATGCCGCGTAGCCGCCCTCGTAGGAGTGCACCTGCCCTTCGGCGACCTCCCACGTGGTCGTGGCGACCGCGTCGAGGAACCACCGGTCGTGGGTGACCGCGACCACGGCGGTCCCGGGACCGGTGCGCCGGGTGGCCAGGTGCTGGGCCAGCCAGGCGACCCCCTCGACGTCGAGGTGGTTGGTCGGCTCGTCCGGCAGCAGCAGGTCGGGGTCGGCGACCAGCAGCGCGGCGAGGGCCAGGCGGCGCCGCTCACCACCGGAGAGCGGCCCGACGGTGGCCTCCAGGCCACCCACGTCGCCGGCGTCGACCCCGCCGAGCAGGCCGTCGAGCACGTCGCGGATCCGCGGGTCGCCCGCCCACACGTGCTCGGGCCGGTCCCCGAGCACGGCCTGGCGGATGGTCGCGGCAGGGTCGAGCGTGTCGACCTGGCTGAGCATGCCGACGGTGAGGTCCCCGGTGCGGGTGACCCGGCCCTCGTCGACACCCTGGACGCCGGCCAGCACCTTGAGCAGCGTGGACTTGCCGCCGCCGTTGCGGCCCACGATGCCGATGCGGGTGCCGCCGTTGACACCCAGGGAGACGACGTCGAGGACGAGGGTGGTGCCGAGCGCCAGGGACGCGCGCTCGACGGAGACGAGGTTGGCCACGGTCAGTCGACCCTCGTCACGCTCGGGCCCGGCACGACCTGGGCGCCATGCACGGGGCCGGTGGCGCGCTTGACCCCGGCGGCGAGTCCGGACGCGGCCAGCGCAACGGCCAGGTCGAGGGCGACCTCGGGGTCGGGCACGATGAAGGCCACGGTCGGCCCGGAGCCGGATACGAGGCCGCCCAGGGCCCCGCACTCCGAGCCCAGCTCGAGCACCTCGCGCAGCTGCGGCTGCAGGGACAGGGCGGCAGGCTGCAGGTCGTTGACCAGCGCCTTGCCCAGCGCCGCGGCGTCGCCGGAGCGCAGGGCGGTCATCATCGCCGCCGTCGGCTGCGGCGGTGGGACGTCGCGCCCCTCCCGGAGCCGGTCGCACTCGGCATACACCCTCGGGGTGGACAGGCCGGTGTCACTGAAGGCGAAGACCCACTGGTAGGAACCGCGGGCAAGGACGGGCGCGAGCTGCTCGCCGCGACCGGAGCCGACCGCCGTCCCGCCGGCGAGGGCGAACGGCACGTCGCTGCCGATCTCGCCGGCCAGCTGCTCCAGCGCCTGCCGCGGCGTGCCCAGGCCCCACAGTGCGTCACAGGCCAGCAGGGCCCCGGCGGCGTCGGCCGAGCCCCCGGCCATGCCCCCGGCGACGGGGATCTCCTTGTGGATCGCGATGCCGACCGGTTCCTGGATGCCGGCCGCCTCGGCCAGCCGGCGTGCAGCACGCAGCGCGAGGTTGTCCTCGTTGTCGGGCACGAGGTGCGACTCGGCGCCGGTGACGGTCACGGACCAGTCGTCAGCGGGGCGCACCGTGACGTCGTCGTACAGGCTGACCGCCTGGTAGACGGTCGCGAGGTCGTGGAACCCGTCGGGGCGCAGGGGCCCGACGATGAGCTCGAGGTTGACCTTGGCGGGCACCCGGACCGTGACCGAGCGGGAGGGCGGCACGGCGAGACTCATGAAGGACACCCTAGGGCGAGGCGGGCGGAGGCGATCCGGGCGAAGGCGTCGATGTCGAGCTGCTCGCCGCGGGTGCGCGGGTCGATCCCTGCGGCGACCAGGACCTCCTCGGCCCGCGGCGCGGACCCGGCCCAGCCGGCGAGCGCGGCGCGCAGCGTCTTGCGGCGCTGGGCGAAGGCGGCGTCGACGCAGGCGAAGACGTCCTCCCGGCTGGCGTCGGTCACCGGCGCGTCGCGGCGCACCAGGGACACCAGGCCGGAGTCCACGTTGGGCACGGGCCAGAAGACGCTGCGCCCGACGGTCCCCGCCAGCCGGACGTCGGCATACCAGGCGGCCTTGAGGCTGGGCACGCCGTAGACCTTGCTGCCCGGGGCCGCGGCGAGGCGTTCGGCGACCTCGAGCTGGACCATGACCAGCACTCGGCGGATCGTCGGGAAGTGCTGGAGGAAGCCGAGCACCACCGGCACGGAGATGTTGTAGGGCAGGTTCGCGACGAGCGCGGTGGGCTGCGGGTCGGGCAGCTCGCGCACGGTCAGCGCGTCGGCATGCACCAGCGAGAGCCGGTCGGCGTGCCGCGGCGCCAGCGACGCCACGGTCCGCGGCAGCGCGGCGGCCAGCGTCGGGTCGACCTCGACGGCCACGACCCGGGAGACCTCCGGCAGCAGGGCCAGGGTCAGCGAGCCCAGTCCCGGGCCGACCTCGACGACGACGTCCTGCGGCCCGACACCGGCGACCCGGACGATGCGGCGCACCGTGTTGGCGTCGACCACGAAGTTCTGCCCCCACTGCTTCGTCGGCCGGACATCCAGCCGCGCCGCGATCTCGCGGATCTGCGCGGCCCCGAGCAGCCCGGCGATGGTGCCGTGCTCGTCGTTGTCAGCCATGCCCTGCAGCCTAGGGGGAACAGGACTGTGGCCCCGAACCGGTGAGGTCCGGGGCCACAGCCACTGCGGGTATGCCGTGCGTGCAGTGCCTCAGAGGTACTTGCCGCAGACCGGCCACTGGCCGGCACCCGAGCGGTTGTAGAGGATCTGCGCCCGCTGCGTCTGCTCCGCGGAGGAAGCGTCAGCCGGGCTGCCGGAGCCACCCACGGACTGCCACGTACCCATGTCGAACTGGTACAGGCCGTAGTAGGTGCCGGACGGGTCGACCGCGTGGGGGTTGCCACCAGACTCGCACTGGGCGAGGGCGGACCAGTTCAGCCCACCGGAGGACGGGATGGGCCCGGGGTTCGAGGTGGTCGACGCCTTGGTGCCGACCGCGACGACCGAGGCCACCGGCTGCGAGACCACGGTGACGGACTTGGCGACACGACTGGCCAGCTTGCCGTTGACGAAGGTCTGCGCGTAGGTGACCCGCTTCGAGCCCGCCTTGCCGGCCGTGATCGTCTTGGTGGTGCCCTTGGTCAGCGACGAGTCCGAGCGCTTGGTGACCGGCGCCGCGATCGGCTCGGTGACCGTGACCGTCTTCTGCTTGAGCCGGTCGATGGTGATGGTCGCACCCTGGGCGGTGAGCGGGGTACCCAGCCCGGGCTTGACCTTGTCGATCGGGCCGACCGGGACCTTGAGCTCGGCGAGTGCGTCCCGGACGGTGGCGCCGGTGGTGGTCGCGGTGCGGGTGTGCCCGTCGGCCTTGATGGTCACGTCCTTGGGCGTGCTCATCGTGACGGACAGACCCTGACGACCGAGGGGCATGTCACGCGAGACGCTCAGCCTGGCGCCGTCGGCGCGGATGCCGAGCTGCTGCAGGGCCGAGGCGACCGTGGTCGCGGTCGTCCAGTAGCTCTTCTGCTTGCCGTCGAGGGTGACGGACAGGACGCGGCCGTAGCGGACCGCGATCTTCTCGCCGTCATGGAGGGGGGAGTTCAGGGAGGGGGCGACCGTGTCGTGGGGGCCGAGCTTGATGTGCTGCTTGGCCAGAAGGTCTCCCACGTTGTCGCCGAAGGTGTGGACCGAGGAGGTCTTGCCGTCCACCGAGAGGGCGACTGCCTTGTCAAAGCTCGTAAAGCCGACTGCGGCGGCAACGGCTGTGGCAACGACAGCGGCCTGGGCGATGCGCCGAACCGGGAATGTGATCACGATGCTCCAGAGCTAGGGCTCCCCGGGCACGGACTCGACCGGCTCGTCATCACGTCGGCTGGGGCCCCTCGCGGAAGCGTGACCCGCTGTCAGGCAGGTCGGTCCAGCAACGAACAGGGGGCTCGCGGCGACGCCGCGCGCCCCCCGATGCGCGCCGACCGAGGGTGTTCCGATCCCGGCCAACAGCTGTCCACCATGCCGACGCGGCATGGAAAGGTCAACTGGAGGTAAATGACAGCCATGTGGTTCGCCAACCCTGGATGGCCGGTCACCAGGGGCCGTAGACACGCTCCGAGGTGGCCGCGATCGCGGTGCACAGCGACGGCACGTCGACGTTCAAGACCCCGGCCATCGAACGCACGGTGAGGGGCACCAGGTAGGAGGCGTTGGGGGCCCCGCGGTGGGGTGACGGGGTGAGGTAGGGGGCATCGGTCTCGACCAGCAGCTGGTCCAGCGGGGTCACCGCCAGGGCGTCCCGCAGACCCGCCGCGTTCTTGAACGTCACGGTGCCGGAGAAGCTCAGGACGTAGCCCCGCGCGACGCACTCGCGGGCCATCGCGATGTCGCCCGAGAAGCAGTGCAGGACAGTGTTGTCCGGGGCGCCCTCCTCCTCGAGGATGCGCAGCACGTCGTCGTGGGCGTCACGGTCGTGGATCTGCAGCGCCTTGCCCGTGCGCTTGGCCAGGTCGATGTGCCACCGGAACGAATCCTGTTGAACACCAACGCCTTCGGGGCCCGTGCGGAAGTAGTCCAGTCCGGTCTCACCGACAACCCGCACCCGCGGGTGCGCGGCCAGCCGCTCGATCTCGGCGTAGGCGTCCTGCAGCTCGCCGCGGGCCTGGAGCCGCGGCGCCTCGTTGGGGTGCAGGGCCACCCCACCCAGCAGCGCGGGATACCGCTCGATGACCTCGACGGTGAACCGCGCGCCGGGCAGGTCGCACCCGATCTGGACCATCCGCGGCACCCCGACCGCGGCTGCCTCGTCGATCGCCTGCTGCAGGTCCGGCGGTGCCTCGCCGTCGCGGCTGATGTCGAGGTGGGTGTGGTTGTCGACGACCGGGATCGGCAGCGGGTCCGGCGCCGGCGGGCGGTCCCCGTGGCTCACTCGTCGGCCTCGTCGCCACCCAGTCGCGCCAGCTCCTCATCGACGACGGAGGGGTCGAGCTTGGTGAAGATCGGTGTGGGTTTGTTCACAGATGCACCCACGTCCACGGGTCGAGAAGCCCATTCCGGAGTGTGGGAGTACTCGCCGGTGATCACCGGGTAGGGATGCCCGTCGTCGAGGTCGGTGACCTCGTCGATCCGCGGCATCGGCATGAACTCGCCCGTGCCGCCGAAGGTCGTGTGCACCGCGTTGGCCGAGTGCGGCAGGAACGGGGACAGGATCGTGTTGCAGTCGAGCACTGCCTGCGCCGTGACGTGCAGGATCGTGCCGAGGCGCTCCCGCTCGTCCTCGCCCTTGAGCTTGAACGGAGCCTGGTCGGTGACGTACTTGTTCACCTCGCCGACCACACGCATCGCCTCGGCGATGGCCTGGCGCAGCCGGTGCCGGCCGATGAGGTCCCCGACGGTGTCGAAGCCCTCGCGCACCGTCGCCAGCAGCTTCTCGTCGTCGTCGGTGAGCTCACCGGCCGGGGGGATCTGCCCGAAGCTCTTGGCGATCATCGACGCGGTCCGGTTGACCAGGTTGCCCCAGCCCGCGACCAGCTCGCCGTTGGTGCGCGTGACGAACTCGCGCCAGCTGAAGTCGCTGTCCTGGCTCTCCGGCGCGGCGGCGCACAGGAAGTAGCGCAGCGCGTCGGGCTGGTAGCGCGAGAGGACGTCGCGCACGTAGATGACGTGACCGCGCGAGGAGGAGAACTGCTTGCTCTCCATGGTGAGGTACTCCGAGGAGACGACCTCGGTGGGCAGGTTGAGCACGCCGTACTCCCCCGGCTCGCCGCCGTGGTCGCCGCGGCCGGCGTAGGCCAGCAGCTCGGCCGGCCAGATCTGGGAGTGGAACGTGATGTTGTCCTTGCCCATGAAGTAGTAGGACAGCGCCTCCGGGTCACCCCACCACTCGCGCCAGCGCTCGGGCTCGCCCAGCCGGCGGGCCCACTCGACCGAGGCGGACAGGTAGCCGATGACCGCGTCGAACCAGACGTAGAGCCGCTTGGTCGGCTGCTCGCGCCAGCCGTCCAGCGGCACGGGGATGCCCCAGTCGATGTCGCGGGTCATGGCGCGGGGCTTGATGTCGTCGAGGATGTTGAGGCTGAACCGGATCACGTTGGGACGCCACGTCCCCGACGCCTCCCGGCCCTCCAGCCACTCGCGCAGCGCACCGGCGAGGGCGGGCAGGTCGAGGAAGAAGTGCTGGGTCTCGATGAACTCCGGCACCTCGCCGTTGATCTTCGAGCGGGGGTTGATGAGCTCGGTCGGGTCGAGCTGGTTGCCGCAGTTGTCGCACTGGTCGCCGCGAGCCTCGGCGTAGCCGCAGATCGGGCAGGTGCCCTCGATGTAGCGGTCCGGCAGGGTGCGCCCGGTCGACGGCGAGATCGCACCCTTGGTGGTGCGCTCGATCATGTAGCCGTTCTTCCAGACCTGGGTGAACAGCTCCTGCGCGACCGCGTAGTGGTTCGCCGTCGTCGTGCGGGTGAACAGGTCGTAGGAGCACCCGAGGGCGTGCAGGTCCTCGACGATGACCCGGTTGTTGGTGTCCGCGAGCTCGCGGGCGGTCACGCCCTCCTTGTCGGCCTGCACGAGGATCGGAGTGCCGTGCTCGTCGGTGCCGGAGACCATGAGCACGTCGTGCCCCGCCATCCGCATGTACCGGCTGAACACGTCGGAGGGCACGGCGAACCCGGCCACGTGGCCGAGGTGCCGCGGACCGTTGGCGTACGGCCAGGCGACTGCAGACAGGACCTTGCTCATGCCCCGAATCCTAGGGGTGAGGTGCATCCCCTTTTCCGCTGCGTGGGTGGTGGTTGCCACCGGAGGTGTCATGATCGCCCGGTGCCCGACCTGCGCGAGACCCTCGACGTCGCTGCCCCCGCGGACCTGGTCTACGACCTCGTCGCCGACCTGCCCCGCATGGGTGACTGGTCCCCGGAGTGCGAGAAGGTGACGTGGCGCGGCGGCGCGACCGAGGCCGCCAAGGGCGCGGAGTTCATCGGGCACAACCGCGCCGGGTCGATCCGCTGGGTCACCCAGGGCCGCGTGGTCGGCGCCGAGCGCGGCCGCAACCTGGCCTTCGAGATCACCTTCGGGCCGATGCCGGTGGCCCGCTGGGAGTACTTCATCGTCCCGACTGCGACCGGCTGCACCGTCGTCGAGGAGTGGACCGACCGTCGCCCCGGCTGGTACCGCGTGCCCGCCGACAAGGCCTTCGGCCCGCGGCTGAAGCTCAACCGCCGCGGCATCCAGAAGACGCTGGAGAATCTCAAGCGGGCCGCGGAGCGCCTCGCCGCCTGACCCTCAGCCGCGCCGCGCGGCGACGGCCGCGTCGTACAGGGCCTTCTTGGACAGCCCGGTGCTCGCGGCGACGTCGGCGGCGACGTCCTTGAGCCGCTCCCCGGCTGCCACCCGTTCCTGTATGACGCGCAGCGCCTCGTCGGGGTCGCTCACCGCAGCGGGGGCACCCCCGACGACGATCGTGATCTCGCCCCTGACGCCGTCGGCCGCCCACGCGGCCAGATCGGCCAGGTCGCCCCGTCGGACCTCCTCGTAGGTCTTGGTCAGCTCGCGGCACACTGCCGCCGGGCGGTCAGCCCCGAACGCCTCGGCCATCGCGGCGAGCGTGGCGTCGAGCCGGTGCGGCGCCTCGAAGAAGATCATGGTGCGCCGCTCGTCCTTGAGCGCGGCCAGGGCCCGGGCGCGCTCACCGGGCTTGCGCGGGGCGAACCCCTCGAAGCAGAACCGGTCGACCGGCAGGCCCGAGACGGCCAGGGCCATGAGCACCGCACTGGGCCCGGGCACGCAGGTCACCCGGACGCCGGCCTCCACCGCGGCCGAGACCAGGCGGTAGCCCGGGTCGGAGACCGACGGCATGCCGGCATCGGTGACCACGACGACACGGGCGCCCTCGCGCAGCCGCTCGAGCAGCTCGGGGGTGCGGGAGGACTCGTTGTGCTCGTGGTAGCTGAGCACCGAGCCCGTGGGCTCGACCCCCAGCGCGGAGCACAGCCGCTTGAGCCGCCGGGTGTCCTCGGCGGCAACGACGTCGGCGGCGGCGATCTCGCGGGCCAGCCGGGGCGCGGCGTCGTGGGGATCGCCGATCGGGGTGGCGGCCAGAACCAGCACGCCGTGGTCGGAGGCGCGCTCGCCGGGGCTGGTCATCACTGGTCGATCCTCTCAGGTCTGTCCTACAGTCGAGCGACCCGGCGGTGCCGGACCCGAACGACCGGCAGGGCCGCCGTGAGCCATGGGGGGACACATGAGCAGCACAGACGTCGGGGCTGGGACAGCCCTGGTGCAGAGCTTCCGCGCCGCCGCGGGCGGGCGGCTGTCGGCGAGCCCGGTGATCAGCACCCTGCTGCTGGCGGTCGTGGCCGAGCCCGAGCTGGGGGCACCGCTGGAGGCCGCCGGCCCCGAGGCCCGCCTGCAGCCCACGCGACTGTTCACCGCCGTGCACCACCTGCTGCGGACGACGCTGCCCGAACACCCCCTGGCCCACTACTACCCGGTGCTCGACGGGCCGTACCCACCGGACGGCGGGCTGGTCGACGCCTTCCGGGACCTGGTCTCGACCCACGGAGCGGAGCTCGGCCGGTTGTGCCGGCGGCCGCTGCGGCAGGACGACCCACTGGTCTGGTCGATCGTGCGACCCGCCGTCTCCCGCGCCGCGGCCGCCCACCCCGGGCGCCAGGTCGCGCTCGTCGAGCTCGGCGCCACCGCCGGGCTGGGCCTGCTGCTGGACCACTACCGTTTCGACTACGGCACCGACCTGGTCGGCGACGGTCCGGTGCACCTCGCCTGCCGGCTGCTCGGGGACACCCCGCAGGACCTGCACCACCCCTTCACCGTGGGCAGCCGGGTCGGCCTGGACCCGGACCCGGTGGTCGCCGCCGACGTCGACGCGGTCGACTGGCTCCTGTCCGGGGTGTGGCCCGAGGACGTCTCGGCCCTGGACCGGCTGGAGTCGGCGCTGTCACTGCTGCGCGAGGTCGAGGTGGACCTGCGTGGCGGCCAACTGCCCGACCTGCTGCCGGCGGCGCTGGCCGACCTCCCGGACGACGAGCTCCCCGTGCTCGTCGGCAGCCCGGCTCCCGGCTGGACCCCCGCGAACGACCCGCTGGCGGCCGTGCCGGCCCAGCTGGCTGCTGCCGGTCGCGACCTCGTCTGGGTCATGGCCGAGCCGGCCGGCCGGGCGCTGCCGCTCGTGACCGCCGGCACCGTGGAGGCGGACGCGGCCGAGCATGTGCCCACGGCGGTCACCTACCGGGACGGGTCCGTGACCGACGTCAGCCTCCTCGGCCGGTTCGACGCGCGGCGGACCTGGCTGGACTGGGACCCGACCCCGCTGGCGCCGCGGTGAGCAGCGACGCCGGCCGCACGGCATGCCGGATGCCGGGGCGCGAGACCCGGTGACCACGCGCGTCCTCCTTCCAGCGGACACAGACCCACTGCATACGATGACCGCCATGACCCCCACCGAGCAGCTGCGATCACGCCTGCTCGGGACCAGGCCGACCGACCGGCTGTGGGGGTGGCTCGCGCCGCTGATCGTCGCCGCCGTGGGCGGGTTCCTGCGGTTCTGGAAGCTCGGCGACCCGCACCAGCTGGTCTTCGACGAGACGTACTACGTCAAGCAGGCGTACTCGATGATCCAGCACGGCTTCGAGGAGCGGGTGCCGGACAACATCAAGTACCCCGACGCGATGTTCACCAGCGGCACGCCGGATGTCTTCGGCACCACGGCGGACTTCGTCGTGCACCCCCCGGTCGGCAAGTGGGTCATCGCCGTGGGCGAGCAGCTGTTCGGCGTGACCAGCTCGGTCGGGTGGCGTTTCTCGGTCGCACTGCTGGGCACGCTGTCGATCCTCATGATCGGCCGGGCCGGGCGGCGCCTGTTCGGCTCCACGCTCATGGGGACGATCGCGGCGATCCTGCTGGCCTTCGACGGCCACCACTTCGTGCACTCCCGCACCGGGCTGCTCGACCTGATCGTCATGTTCTGGGCGTTCGCCGGCTTCTGCGCGCTGCTCGTCGACCGCGACCGCTCGCGGGAGATCCTGGCCCGGAAGGTGGGGGCGCTGCGCGAGGCCGGACAGGCGCCGGGCACGGGCCGGCTGCTCTACGGCCCGTGGCTGGGCTGGCGCCCGTGGCGCTGGGTGGCCGCGGTCTGCCTGGGGCTGTCGGCCGGCACCAAGTGGTCGGGGTTGTTCTTCCTCGCCGTGTTCGGCCTGATGACGGTGCTGTGGGATGTGGGCGCCCGGCGCGCGGCCGGCATACGGCGCTGGTTCCCCGGGGCCGTGGTGCTCGACGGGGTGTTCGCGGGCGCGGTCATGGTGGGCGTTGCGGCTTCGGTCTACCTCGCCTCGTGGACCGGGTGGTTCCTGTCGAAGGACGGCTACGACCGGCAGTGGGCGATCACCCACCCCTCGCGGTCGTTCGGCTGGGTGCCCGACGCCCTGCGCTCGCTGTGGCAGTACCACCAGGAGATGTACCGCTTCAACATCACCTTGTCCTCGCCGCACCCGTACAAGACGAACCCGTGGTCCTGGCTCATCCAGGGCCGCCCGACGTCGTTCTTCTACGAGGGACCGAAGAAGGGGCAGGACGGCTGCACCGTCGACCTGTGCAGCAAGGCGATCACCTCGATCGGCACGCCGACGATCTGGTGGGGCGCAGCGGTCGCGCTGTTCGTCCTGCTGTTCATGTGGGCGCTGCGCCGCGACTGGCGCGCCGGGGCGATCCTGGCCGGCTTCGTGGGTGGCTACCTGCCGTGGTTCAACTACCAGCAGCGCACGATCTACAGCTTCTACGCGATCGCGTTCGTGCCGTGGATCGTCCTCGCGGTCACCTACGTGCTCGGCATGGTGATCGGCCCGGAGAAGGCGTCGCGCCGTCGCCGTAAGTGGGGGTTGGCGACCGCCGGTGCGTATGTCGTGCTGACGGTCGCGCTGTTCGCGTTCTTCTACCCGATCTACACCGCCCAGGTGATCCCGTACACGCAGTGGTCGTGGCGGATGTGGTTCCCGAGCTGGATCTGACGCCGACGTGCTGAGCGCCAGGGTGTGGGGGTCGGACAACCGGTGCGCTCCGCTGCTCCACGGGAGCATGGCTGACTCCTCGACCTGGCGGGTCGACCCGTCGCTGGCGGAACACGGCTACCGGGTGATCGCCCTGCACCTGCCCGGTCACGGTGCATCTCCCGCCAACCCTGGCGCGAGTGTCGAGTCCCATGCCGCTGCCGTGCTGTCGGATCACCGTCGCGGACGACGGACGCCGGTCGCAGCAGGATCGCAGTCAGCCGCTCGACACGGCCTGACCTGCGCGGACATGCCGCTGGCCCGGCAGGTTCCGGGCCGGGTGCGGTGCGGGGGCCTCAGGTGTGCCAGGTGACCCCGGTCGCGGTGACGGTGGCGGTCCAGCCGCGCTGGTGCACGATCGTGTG
>NZ_JBTCWL010000074.1:0-18200 GCF_054325275.1 Oryzihumus sp. | reverse complement strand
ACCAGGTCGTTGTAGCTGCCGACGAGGTTGCCGACGACGTTGCGCTCGGTGGAGATGACGTCGATCGCGGGGATCTGCACCGTGCCGCCGTAGCCGATCACGAAGTCGCTGCCTGCCCGCCGGGTCATCGCCCAGCTGTCGCGCTCGGCGCCCCGCTCGCCGACGAAGTCGAGGACCACCTGCGCCCCGTGGCCGTCGGTCAGCTCCAGCACCCGCTCCACGTGCTTGCCGTCGACGACGACGGTCTCGTCCGCGCCCCATTCGCGGGTCAGCGCCAGGGCCTCCTCGTTGGCGTCGAGCACGACGACCCGGGTGGCGCTCATCGCGCGCAGGCACTGGATCCCGATGTGCCCCAGCCCGCCGGCGCCGACCACCACGCACGTGCTTCCCGGATACAACAGCGGCAGCGCCTTCTTCACCGCGTGGTATGCCGTGAGGCCGGCATCCGCGAGTGCCGCCACCGAGGCGGGTTCCACCCCGGGTGCCAGCTTGACCACGGACCGTGCCGAAGTGTGGAGGAGATCGGCCATACCGCCGTCGGTGTCGATGCCGGGGAACCGGCTGGCCTCGCAGTGCACGTCGTCACCGGAGCGGCAGGCCCGGCAGAAGCCGCAGGTGATGAGCGGGTGCAGGATGACGGCGTCGCCGGGGGAGAGGTGCGCGACCGCGGACCCCACGGCGTGCACCCAGCCGGCGTTCTCGTGGCCGAGGGTGTAGGGCAGCGGCACGTTGCTGCGGTCGGCCCACTGGCCCTCGACGATGTGCAGGTCGGTGCGGCACAGCCCGGCACCGCCGACCCGGACGACCACGTCGAAGGGGCCGGTCGGCTCGGGGTCGGGCACCTCCTCGACGACGGGACGCTCGTGGTAGCGGTGCAGTCGTACGGCCTTCATGCTGGCTCCCCTCCTGGCTGGGCAGCGCGCCCGGACGACGCGCCTGGGCGACGCGGTGGGCGACGCAGTTGGGGTGACCCCGGTGCTCGCCCACAGTCCCCTCTGCACACAAGCACGACCTCCGCCGCCCCGCCAGTGACCCAAGGCCCTTCCGGGTTGGCGACCGGGCCCCTGAGAGTCGGGATGACTCACCGACCGAGGAGGGGCAGGCCATGGCCACACGCACACCGGAAGAGGTCTTCGCGCACCACGGGCAGGCGCTCGGCGCCGAGGACCTCGAGGACATCGTCGCCGACTACGCCGACGACGCGATCCTCGTGGTGCAGAAGAAGGTGTACCGCGGCAAGGACGGCGCACGTCAGGTCTTCACCCAGCTGCTGGGCGACGTGCCGCAGGCGCAGTGGGACCTGACCACGGTGTTCGCCGACGACGTGCTCTACCTGGAGTGGAAGGCAACCGGCGGGGGCCGCAAGGTCGAGGACGGCATCGACACGTTCATCTTCGCCGACGGCCAGATCCGCGTGCAGACGGTGGTCTACACCGTGCAGCAGGCCTGACGCCTTCCTGCGCGCCGGCCGACACGGCATACCCGCAGTCACCCTGGCCGGGGGCGCACCTGGCGCTGGTCCCCGGCGCCCGCTGAGACGGCGCTGGTCACCCCCGGGGCTGCTGCGCCACCATGGGCAGCGATGTTCTCCAACGTCCAGCCGTTGACCGACTTCGTCGACTGGGCCCGCAGCAGCGGCCTGGAGATCGTCCTGCTCGTGACCGGGGCGCTCCTGCTGACGCGCTTCGCCACGTGGGCGGGGGACCGGATCACCCAGCGGATCGACGACAGCGCCGCCGAGACCGACTCCCTCGTGCGCTCCGAGGCGTCCAAGCACCGCCACGCCCTGGCCCAGGTCATCACCTGGGCCACGCTGGTGGTCATCTACTGCGCCACCGCGGTCGGCATCGCCCAGCGCCTCGGCGTCCCCGTCACCGGCCTGGTCGCCCCTGCGGCGGTCGCCGGTGTCGCCCTCGGCTTCGGTGCCCAGCGCGTGGTGCAGGACCTGCTCGCCGGCTTCTTCATCATCACCGAGAAGCAGTACGGCTTCGGCGACCTCATCCGCCTCAACGCCCCCGGCATCTCCGACCCCGCGATCGGCACGGTCGAGGACGTCACGCTGCGCATCACCACGATCCGCACCGCCGACGGCGAGGTCGTCATCACCCCGAACGGCCAGATCACCCAGGTCACCAACCTCTCCCGTGACTGGGCCCGCTCCGTGGTCGACGTGCCGGTCCCGGCGACCGCGGACGTCAACCGGGTCAGCGACCTGCTGCACCGGATCGGCGAGGACGCTTTCGGTGACCCGGCGCTGCAGCAGCTCATGCTCGACCCGCCGGCGATCATGGGCGTGCAGAGCATCGACGTCGACCACGTCTCGATCCGGGTCGTCGCCCGCACCCTGCCCGGCAAGCAGTTCGACGTCGGCCGGGCGCTGCGGGCCCGCATCGCGATCGGACTGCTGCGCGAAGGCATCAACGTCACCACCGACCTCGACACCGCTGAGCCGACCAGCGCCGGCACCGGAGTCAACACCCCCACGAGCACCCAGAGCGGCTCCGGCACCGGCTGATGTCCCACCTCCGCGCCATCCGCACCTCGACGTGGGTGCTGCTCGCCATCTTCCTGCTCACCCTGACCACCTACGTCCTCGTCCGTCCACCTCCGGCCGGCTCGCCCGCCCGCACCCAGGTCACCCCGGCCCCCGAGGCCCCGGCCACCCCGACCCGCACCGCGACCCGGACCCGCACGCCCACGCGCACCACGACCACCACGGAGCCAGGCGCCACTCGGACGTCCACGACGACCACCGAGGCACCCACCCGCACCGAGTCGCGCACGACCACCACGACCAGTGAGGCGACCAGCTCGACCGTGACCACCGTGCCGACGTTGACCTCCTCGACGCCGGCCGGCGGCCCGACCCCTTAGTCCCTCAAGATTGGACAAATCCGTGCGATTCAACGGGTCCGGGCGAACCGCCGGGGGTACGGTTCGCGACCATGGGGGAACTCCTCGCCGGCCCGTACCTGGCGGCGTGCGGCCTGCTCGTCGCCGCCGGCCTGCCCAAGCTGCGTGACCCGCTGCCGCTCGTCCGTGCCCTGCGCTCGGTCGGCCTCCCCGTCGGCCGCACCATCGGGACCGCCTCAGCCACCACCCGGGTGATCGCGGCCGCCGAGGTCGTCCTCGGCGTCGCCGCCGTAGCGTGGCCCGGCACCATCACCGCCGGCCTCGTCTCGCTGGCCTACCTCGCCTTCACCGGCTTCGTCGCCCTCGCGCTGGCGAAGGGCGGCGTCCTCGCCTCCTGCGGCTGCTTCGGCAAGCCGGACACCCCGCCCACGCGGAGCCACCTGATCGTCACCGCGCTGCTCGCCGGCGCCGCCGCGGCGACCGCCGTCGAGCCGCCGGCCCGGTTGCTCACCGCCCAGCCCGGCCAGCTCGTCACCGCCGGGTATGCCGTGCTGGTCGCCTTCCTGTCCTGGCTCGTCATCGCGGTCCTGCCCACCACCACCCCCGCCGCGGTCCGCGGCCCGCGGACCGCCCCGCAGGAAGGATGAGCTGATGCTCGCCGCCGTGATCGCCGAGGGTGTCGCCATCGCCCTGCTGGGGCTGCTCGTGCTCGGGCTGCTGCGCAGCCACGCCCTCATCATGAAGGCGCTGCACGAGCTCGGCGCCGGCCTCGAGCTCGAGGACAAGGACGAGCACGCCACGCAGCACCACGGATCCGGCCCGGTGCCGGTCCAGCTCGAGCAGGGCGTGGTGCCCAACACCCGCCCGCCGAGCACCACCGCCGCCGACGTCGTGGGCACCACCCTGCACGACGAGGAGGTGAGCGTCGCCGTGTCGGCGACCGGCCGGCGTACCCTCCTGGCCTTCCTCTCCAGCGGCTGCGCCGTCTGCGCGACGTTCTGGGAGGAGCTCTCCCGCGGCCACACCGCGGTGCCCGGCGACGCCAGCCTGCTCGTGGTCGCCAAGGGCCCGGAGGAGGAGAGCGTCACCCGGCTGCGCCAGCTCGCCGGCGACGGACTCGACGTGGTGCAGTCCTCCGGCGCGTGGACCGACTACGGCGTCCCCGGCTCGCCCTACTTCGTCTACGTCGAGGACGGCCTCATCACCGGCGAGGGCTCCTCGACCACGTGGGCGCAGGTCGCCGACCTCATGGGTCAGGCCGTCGACGACACCGCCGAGGCGCGGCGCAAGGCCGGCCGCACCGGACCGGGGCCGGTCGGAGGGCACGCGCACGACCGCGACGACCTGGCCCGCATCGACCGCGAGCTGCTCGGCGCCGGCATCCACCCCGGCCACGCCAGCATGTACGAACCGCCCGACGACGCCGACCGCGCATGAGCCCGGTCGTGGTCGCGCTCGCCGTGGGGATGCCCCTGGCCGCGGTCGCCGCGGTGCGCTCGACCTGGTCACCTTGAGGCGAGTCGATGCTCTCGAGCATCAGCCCGTTCGGTGAACGGGCCCGCGCCTCCCGCTGGTGGGTGACGGTCGTCGCCTACCTGCTTGGCTCCCTCCTCGGGGGTCTCACGCTCGGCCTGCTGGCCGCCGGACTCGGTTCGATGCTGCCCCACGGCATCCGCGAGTCGCCAGCAACGGCAACGGTCCTGGCTGTCCTGCTCGTGGCCGGCCTGCTCCTGGACCGCGGGGTCGCCGGTCGCCGGCTGCCCAGCTGGCGCCGCCAGGTCGACGAGAACTGGATGTCGGGCTACCGCGGCTGGGTGTATGGCGTGGGCTTCGGCACCCAGCTGGGCTTCGGCGTGGTCACGATCGTCACCAGCTCGACGGTCTACGCCACCGTGCTGCTCGCCGCCTGGTCCGGGGACGTGCGCGCCGGGATGGCGATCGGCGCCGTGTTCGGCCTGGTCCGGGCGCTGCCGGTGCCTTTGCTGGCCCGGGTCCACGCGCGCGAGGACCTCTACCGCGTCTTCGGCACCCTCGAGCGCTGGGCCCGTCCGGCCGACCGGCTGGCCCAGGCGTCGCTCGTCGTCGCGGCCGCGGCGCTGGCCGGCGCAGCGGGGCTGTCATGAGGGGGTGGTCATGAGCGGGGTCGTCACGAGAGGGGAGCAGGTGCCATGAGGCTGTCCAACCACGGCCTGTCGGTGACCGTCGGCGACGGCTGGGACCACCGGATCTTCCGCCGCACGCCGTCGCTGGCCGAGGGGGAGCGGACCCTGCCGATCCTGCACGCGAGCACCCGGCCGCTGCCGGCCGACCGCGGCGACTTCGGCAGCGGCGTGGTCGACCTGCTCGGCGCCGCCGACATCTTCATCTCGCTGGTCGAGTTCGAGCCGGAGCACGCCGGCTACGGGCTCTACGCCGCGCAGGGCATGCCGCGCCTGGCGCCCTCGCAGTTCTCCCCGTCGCGGTTGCAGCGGGTCTTCGGCGACCGCAGCGCCTCCCAGCACTTCTTCACCGAGGGCGGGCGAGCCTTCTGCCTCTTCGTCGTCCTGGGCAGCCACGCCCGCCGGATGGCCGTGGTGCCCCGCGCCGCCCGCAAGGTCAACCAGCTCAACGTCGAACGTGGATGGAGCCTGATGTGAGCACGCAGACTGCGCCGGGTGCCGACACCGTGGCCGCTCCGCAGAGCGCCCTCGCGCTGGCCACCACGGCGTCCAGCCCCGCCGCCCGGCTGGTCGAGCGGGCCTCCCGGGCCCTGGGCCGGTTCAGCCGGCGCGGCTTCCTCGTGCGCACCGCCGTCGTCGGCTCCGCGCTGGTCGCCCACCCCAAGGACTACGTGCTCAAGGCGCAGGACGCCTACGCCACCATCTGCGGCCCCGGCAACACCTACTCCGCGGGCTGGACCGTCTTCTGCTGCACCGTCAACAACGGCGTCAACGCCTGCCCGCCGGGCACGTTCAGCGCCGGCTGGTGGAAGGCCGCCGACTCCTCCTGGTGCTGCGGCGGCTACCGCTACATCGTCGACTGCAACGCCACGTGCTCCTCGTGCAGCACCGGCTGCTCCGGCGACCACATCTGCGACAGCCGCTGCTGGTCCTGCAAGTGCGGCAAGGGCCCGAGCACCAGCTGCGACCAGCGCCGGCACTGCTGCAACGCCTTCCGCTACGGCCAGTGCAACACCCAGGTCAAGTGCAGTGGTGGTGTGGCCTGCCGCGTGGTGAGCTGCGTCCCGCCATACAAGTGGGCGCAGTGCTCCACCACCACCCTGGTCGACAACCGGACCTCCGAGCACAGTGCGCCCTGCCTGCAGGGCTGCGGCCCGATCCTGACCCGCTACAACGCCATGGGCGCCAACGGCTCCTACCTCGGTGGCTCGACGGGCCCCGAGCGGGCGGTCGGCGACAACAAGGGCAAGTACGTCACCTACCAGCACGGCTCGATCTACTGGACCAAGGCCACCGGCGCCCGCGCGATCTACGGCCTGGCCCGCGACACCTGGTCCCGGGTCGGTGGCCCACGCGGGGCACTGGGCTACCCCACGGGGGAGCGGGTCACGCACTCCGACGGCTCGTTCACCCAGTCCTTCGAGCACGGCCTCGTGGCCGACACCAGCCGCACGAAGGCCTCGGTGGTCTACGGCTGGGCCTACACGGTGTGGGCGCAGCACGGCCGGGAGGGCGGCGTCCTCGGCTACCCCAATGGCGACCGTGCCACCCGCTCGGATGGCACCTGGATGCAGCTGTTCGAGCACGGCCTGCTCTGCGACACCCCGCACACCGTGACCTCGGTGGTCTACGGCTGGGCCTACACGGTGTGGGCCCAGCACGGCCGGGAGAACGGCGTGCTCGGCTTCCCCAACGGAGATCGGGTCACCCAGAAGGACGGCTCGTGGGCGCAGACCTTCGCCAAGGGTGTGCTCTGCGACAGCCCGCACACCAGCACCTCCGTCGTCACCGGCGACGCCCTGACCATGTGGGTCGCGCTCGGCCGGGAGAGGGGCGAGCTCGGCTACCCCCAGGCCGACCGCACCACGAAGACCGACGGCTCGTGGATCCAGCTCTTCGACGGCGGCGCCGTCTGCGACAGCCCCACCACCAGCCCGGCGGTCGTGCGCCAGCCGATCTACACCGCCTGGGTGCAGCACGGCCGGGAGACCGGGGCGCTGGGCTATCCGCGCGCCGACCGGGTCTCCGGCGCCGACAGTCGGGGCGTGGGGCAGGTGTTCACCGGCGGGGAGGTGTGGGCGCTCAGCGGCGGTGCGGCCTATGTCGTCACCGGTCGGGTGCTCGCCCAGTGGAAGGCCGACGGCGCCGAGGCCGGCACGTGGGGCTACCCGGTCGGTGACGCGGTCACCGACGCCGACGGCACCGAGCACGGCGCGTTCGAGCACGGCACCATCACCGTCCCTCCCGCCAGCTGAGCCTCCCGTCTGCCTTTGCGCAACTTAGGGCTGCCGGAGGGCCGGTTTCCGGGCCTCTCAGCAGCCTTAACTTGCGCAAAGAGAGGTCAGGGCCGACGCAGCGCCGCCTCCCAGAGGCGGCCGTAGCCCCGGGTGCTCGGCAGCACCGTCTGTATCGCGCGCGCCGCCTCGCGCGCGTCCGCCCCCTGCCGCACGGCATACCGCAGCGCGACGCTGGGGGTGCGCTGCTCGGCGTGGACGCAGTGCAGCAGCACCCCCGGCCCCGCGCAACTTCCACCGCAAGGTCACCGGCGCCGAGGGCTTCCTGGTCGAGACGGGGGAGCGGACCACCCGCGGGGGCGGGCGTCCGGCCATGCTCCACCGCGCCGGCCCGACCACGGCGCTGACCCCACCGATCCTGCGCCCGAGTCCCTGAGCGCCCGCGCTCTCTACAGCACTGGTGCCGGCTGGGACCCGCGATCACCGACGGCCAGGCGCCCCGGAGCGACCACGTCGGACCACACGCCGAAGAGGCCGCGGTGGTGGCGGGCCAGGGTGCGGAAGATCTCCACGTCGGCGTCGAGCCCGGGCTGGGATCGCGTGACCATGGTGCAGCGGACGCATGGCTGGCTGGGGACGAGAGTGACAGCACCGAGCAGGATCGGGTGCCCGACCCAGGAGTCCTCGACCCACCCTTCGCCGTCGAGGCCGATCAGGATGTTGGCCCGGAAGCGGCGCGGATCCCACGTTCCCCGCGGGTAGTGACCGGCGGCGGTGCGCAACGACACCGTGGTCAGGACCAGGATCGGGGCCGTGTCGACGTACCGGTCAGCCGGCATCGTCCATTCAACGGCCGGGCTGGTGTCATCGGTCGCATCCTCGAAGTACTCGGCCCGGCCCGCGAGAGCGCCCAGCGACGAGACGAGCGACACCGGGCTCCCCAGCCACTCCGAGAGCCGGCTGTCCGTCCGCGTTCCCGGGCCGACGACCGTAGCGCCGTCCGGAAGGGTGATGACCGGAGCATCGCCGTCGTAGGACGCCGAGGCACCGAGGAGCTCAGGGCGGCGCCGGGCAGTCAGGATCCGGCCGGTGCGCTGGTCACGGAGTCCCCATCGTCGGTCTCCGGCGACGCCGTCCGCCTCCACGCTGGCAGCATCAAGCCGCTCACCCTGCAGTGACTTCACGGGGTAGCGCCAAAGGCCCACGACCTCCATGACCGCCTCCCCGTCCCCTGTCAGCCGGCGTTCTCGGACTGCCGGATGCCCCGGATGACGGAGACCACGTCGAGGTTGTTGGACTCGCGCCAGTCGGACAGGCGCTTGAGGTCACGGGTGAGCTCGCGCCGCCCGTGACCGGCGCGGGCGTGGTGCCAGCGCAGGGCGTCCCGTGCGTAGTCGATGTAGGCGATCGGGCGGGCGGCCCGGATCGCGTCGAGCGCCTCGACCGGGTCCCAGCCCTGGGCCAGCAGCACCGCGAAGCCCAGGGACGGCCCGCGGTTGATGCCCATGTGGCAGTGGGCCAGGACGACGTGCGTGGGATCACCCTCCAGTGCGTCGAGCGCCCAGCCGACGCCGGTGTCGAACCACGCCGCCGCCACCCGCTGCCCGTCGTCGTCCATGCCGTGGTGCAGGTAGCGGACCTGCGGCGCGTGGGCGGCCACGAACTCCTCGTCGCTCCACTCCACGCGCACGTCGATGATGTGGCTGACGCCGAGCCCGACAAGCTCCTCCAGCTGGGTGCGGGCCACCGCCTCCCGCCAGTCGAGGTCACCCCCGACGGCGAGACGGTCGGTCACGAAGCTGATGTTGGCGGGGTTCGCAGGCACGGGGGCTCCCGGTCGGGGGACGAGGGGTCGTCCCCCCAGTGTGGTCCGGAACGCGCCGACACGACAGGCCGGCTGGTCAGGCCAGGGTCGCCACCGTGTGGATCAGCAGCCCGGCCAGGCCGCCCACGATGGTGCCGTTGATCCGGATGAACTGCAGGTCGCGCCCGACGTGCAGCTCGATCCGCTCGGCCGCCTCCTTGCCGTCCCAGCGCTGGATCGTCGTGGAGATGATCGCGGTGATCTCGTGGCCGTAGGTGTTGACCAGGTGGGCCAGGGCGTCACCGGCGTACGCGTCGAGCCGTGCCCGCAGCGCCTCGTCCACGGCCACGCGCTCGCCGAGCCGGGCGACCTCCTCGGTCAGCCGGCGGCGCAGCAGGCCGTGCTCGTCGCGCAGCGCCGCCGACAGTGATGTGCGCAGGGTGCGCCACACCGCCACCACCGACTCGCCGACCTGGGGGTGGGTGAGCAGCCGCACCTTGAGCGCCTCGGCCCGCTGCATCGTCGGCTCGTCGTGCTGCAGGTCCTCGGCCAGCTGGGCCAGCAGGTCGTCGAGTGCCTGCCGCACGCGATGGTCGGGGTCGTCGCGCACGTCGGCCAGCCAGGCGACGACCTCCCGGTGCACGCGGCCGGCCACGCGGTCGTCGACCCACTGCGGGGTCCACCACGGGGCGCGCTCCTCGACGATGCCGATGACGGTCCCCGCGTTGTCGACCAGCCAGTCGTGCGCCTCGGCGACGGCGAGGTCGACCAGCCCGTGGTGCGAGCCGTCGGCCACGACCCCCTCGAGCAGGTGCCCGACCACGGCGCTGACCGGCTCCTCGACCAGGCTCGGCAGCACCGCCTGCTCGACCACCGCGCGCACGTCCGCCTCGTCCACCCGGGTCAGCGCCCGTTCCAGGAGCACCGACCCCTCCGCGACGACCCGGGCACTGTGCTCGGGCTCGCTCAGCCAGCGCCCGACCCGCCGGGTCACGTCGGCTGCGGCGTAGCGCTCCCGGGCGGCCTCGGCCGTGAGGAAGTGGGTGCTGACGAACTCCTCCAGGCTCTGGCCGAGCGCGTCCTTGCGGCTGGGGATGATCGCGGTGTGCGGCACCGGCAGCCCCAACGGGTGCCGGAACAGCGCGGTCACCGCGAACCAGTCGGCCAGCGCGCCGACCATCGCCGCCTCCGCGGTCGCGTTGACGTAGCCCCACGCCCCGCCCCGGTGCAGGGTCGCCACGAACACCACCGCCGCGAGGACCAACAGACCCAGTGCCAGCAGCCGCATCCGCCGTAACGCGCGCCGCCGGTTCAGGTCCGCCGCCTCGGGAGCCAGGGTCGTCATGCCCCGATCCTGCCTGACGCCGCCGTACCCCGCCGGGACGCAGGCACCCGGACGCCGGTATGCCGTGTGCCTCACCCCAGGTGCGGCACACGGCATACCGGCATCTTTGCCGCACCTTTGCCTGCCGTTGACTAACCCCACGCAGGACGCCTCGTTGACCCCGTGACCGCCGCTGGCGGCCGAAAGTCACTGCAACGAAAGGCTCCTCGTGCGCTCCACCAGGAACGACTCCGCCATGCCCCGACGCTGGCGGGCCCGGGCGCTCGCCTCGCTCGGCGCCTCCGTCCTCGCAGCTGGACTGATCCCGGTCGCCGCGCAGGCCGCCACCGCCCCGGTGCCCGGCGGCCCCGGCGACGCGCTGGACCACCCGTACCGCCACGGTGTCGTGCAGACGCTCGGCGCGAGCGTGCCGAACCTCGGGGTGAACAACCTGCAGTACGGCGGCGGCACCGGCGGTGTCGGGGTCACGACCGGCGCGCCGAAGGTCTACCTGGTCTTCTGGGGCTCGCAGTGGGGCACCCCGGGCACGGACGCCAAGGGCAACACCACGCTCAGCGGCGACCCGCAGGGCACGGCCCCGATCCTGCAGGGGTTCTTCAAGGGCCTCGGCACCGGCAGCGAGACCTGGTCCGGCGTCATGACCCAGTACTGCCAGGGCGTCACCCAGGGCAGCACCACCTGCCCAGCCGGGTCTGCGCACGTGGGCTACCCCACCGGTGGCGCACTGGCGGGCGTCTGGGCCGACACCTCGGCCGCCGCCCCGGCGCAGGCCACCGGCAACCAGATCGGCGCAGAGGCGGTCAGGGCCGCCGGCCACTTCGGCAACACCACGGCGGCCTCGAACCGCAACGTGCAGTACGTCGTGCTCTCGCCGACCGGGACCAAGCCGGACGGCTTCAACACGCCCACCTCGCAGTTCTGCGCGTGGCACGACTACACCGGTGACGCCACCCTCTCCGGTGGTGCGGTCAGCTCGCCGTACGGCCCGCTGGCCTTCACCAACGAGCCCTACGTCACCGACATGGGCTCGAGCTGCGGCGCCAACTTCGTCAACTCCGGCCCGGCTGGAGTCACCGACGGGGTCACCATCGTCGAGGGCCACGAGTACGCCGAGACGATCACCGACCAGTTCCCGGCGGGCGGCTGGACGGACCTGACCGGCTACGAGAACGGCGACAAGTGCGCCTGGATCTCCTCCGGCCAGGGCGCCTCGGCGAACATCACCCTGAGCACCGGCAGCTACCCGGTCCAGTCCACCTGGTCCAACGACTTCAACAGCGGGCAGGGCGGCTGCGAGATCGGGCACGCCACGGTCAGCTGACGGGACCCCTCACGCAGGTATGCCGTGCCCCCCACCTCGGTGGGGAGCACGGCATACCGAGGGGCGGGTGGGTCAGGCGGTGACCAGGCCGGCCTCGGCCTGCTCGTCCTCCAGCACCGACTCCTCCCTGGCGCCGTGCATGCCCGACCGGGCGCCCCAGGCGTAGATGCCGACGGAGAACGCGGCGACCACGACGAGGTCGACCCAGAAGGGGATCACCTTGTCGCCGCCGAACTGGCCGAGCCTGGAGATGACGGCCAGGCCGCCCAGCCACGGCAGGACCCAGGCCGAGGCGCGCCAGTCCAGGACGGGACGCTCGACGACGGGCGTGCGCACGTAGTTGACCCCGAACAGCACCAGGCCGATGACTGCCGCGATGAGCAGCTTGGAGTCGGCCTCCCAGCCCGACCAGTACACGATGAAGTTGGCGGCCACGAACGCCAGCGGGCTGAGCACCCCGGCGGCCGGCAGCCGGAACGGCCGGGGCCGGTCTGGGTCGACCCGGCGCAGCGCGCCCAGGGCCACGGGGGCGAAGCCGTACATGATCGCCGTGGCCGAGGTGACCAGCCCGACGAGGGACTGCCAGCTCGGGAAGGGCAGGAACGCGACCTCACCGACGATGAACGCCAGGACGATCGAGGTGAGCGGGACGCCCCGCAGGCTGACCTTGGCCAGGCGCCGCGGCAGGTGCCGGTTGTGCCCCAGGGCGTAGGAGAGCCGGGCCGAGGTGCCCAGGTAGAGCAGGCCGGTGCCGGCGGGGGAGATGACGGCGTCGATGTAGAGCAGCGCCGCGAGCCACCCGGCGCCGACGCCGGTGGCCAGGGTGGCGTAGGGGCCGAAGTCGCCCTTGCCGATCGGGTTGGCCCAGCCGTGGGCGAGGTTGGCCGGGTTGATCGCGCCGATGAACGCGACCTCGAGCATGAGGTAGATGATCGTGCCGATGACCATGGCGGTGATCACCGCGCGGGAGATGTCCCGCTGGGGGTTGCGGGCCTCCCCGCCCATCTGGATCGCCTGCTCGAAGCCCTGCAGGGCGAACACGACACCCGCGGGCAGCGCCGCCATCACGCCGTGGGCGCCGAACGGCGCGAAGCCCCCGCCGGCGTGGAAGTTGCTGGAGTGGAACGACATCAGCAGCAGGACCACCACGGTCAGCACCGGGATGGCCGTCTTCCAGAGCACGGTCACCGTGTTGGTCTCGGCCAGCAGCTTGACCCCGACGATGTTGATGATGGTGAACGCCAGCATGAGCACGCTGGCCACGACCAGGCCGACCATGGTCAGCGTGCCGTTGGTGCTGACCAGACCCGGGAGCTTGTTGTTGGTGTACGACAGCGCGGCCTCGACCTCGATCGGCGCGATCGTCACCGCCTGCAGCCAGCCCATCCACCCGCTGGTGAAGCCGGCCAGCGAGCCGAACGCGATGTGCGGGAAGCGGGCCGTGCCGCCGGAGACCGGGTACGCCGCGCCGAGCTCGGCGTGGACGAGGGCGAGCACGGCGAGGAACACTCCGGCCATGAGCCACGAGATGATCGACGCTGGTCCGGCGACCTGGGCGGCCAGCAGGGCGCCGAGCAGCCAGCCCGAGCCGATGATCGACCCCAGGGAGACGAACGTCAGGCCCCAGAAGCCGATGTCGCGTCTGAGGTGGGGACTGGACCCCGTGGTGGTCGGGGCGCTGGCGGTCTGGGTCATGGATGAACCTCCGGAAGCGTCGGGCCGCACGGGTGTCATGCGGGACCGCGTGATGAGGCCGCCGGACGCTAGCAGGACAAATCAGACAAATGGAAGGATTCCCAGCGGACTCCCAGACGACGTGGAGCCATCCCTGCTGCCGTGTGAGCAGGCTCACCACTTCCGGGCAGTGGTGTCAGCGTCGCCGGGTCGGGCGGTTCCTTCCCGTGGCAGGGCCGTCGCGCTCACCCCGTCATCGACGGCAGGCAGCGCGCCAGGTGGTTGTAGATGCGGTAGCGCCGTGCGACGTCCAGCGGTCCGTCCTCGCGCACCATCCGGCTCATCGCCCGCACCCCGACGATCGGGACGTTGTCGACGCTGAGCCGGCGCCACAGCGGCAGCCGGGTGTGGGCGAAGCACAGCATCGGGCGCACGTGCACCGGCTGCCCGTCCGGCAGCGACTCCAGCGACGACTGCACCGCCATCACCTGGCGCTGCATGGCGCCGAGGAAGTCCGTGCGGTCCCGCCCGCACACCAGCAGCCGCTCGACCAGGCCGAACGCCCCGGGTGCCGGTGGGCGCACCTGCACCTCCGGGCCCGGCTGGTGCTTGGTGTCGATGACGAACACCCCGGAAGGGCCGACGGCGATGTGGTCGATGTTGAGCCGGCGGCCGGGGATCCGGCGGTCGTGCAAGGCGTAGACCCAGTCGTCGGCGAGCCGGGTCAGGGCCGCACCGACGCGCAGCTCGCCCCGCGAGGCCCGTGCCCAGTCACGCATCGACCCCGGCTCCCGGGAAAGGGACAGGATCGCCGGGCCCAGGTGCGGCCAGCGCTCCCGCACGTCCTCCTGCCGCTGCCGCCGCAGCCGGGAGTACTCCCGCCATGACGACGCCCCCGGCTGGCCGGGGGAGGCGATGGCCTGCCCCAGCTCGCCCCGGTACCCCGCTGGCGCCGTGTCCCCGCCCGGCAGCACGCAGTCCAGGCAGAGCACCCGCCGACGGACGTGCTCGTATCCGGCGACGTCGCCCACGGCGACGTAGCGTCCGCAGCCGCACCACGCGGCATACCGGACCGTCGTCAGGCTGACTGCTCCCATGCCCCCCAGGGCGAGCCATCCTCGATCTCGCATCCCAACCTCCACCCCGTCCACCTCGAGGGTGGACCGGACCGCCCCGCCTGGGAATGGGGTTGGGCCAAGTGCGCCCGAAGGTGCCGCACGGAGGTCGACCGTTCGGTGCCCGGGCCTACGTCGTCTGTGGGACGGCTGTGCGCGTGCTTCAGCGGTGGTGGCCGAAGAAGCCCGCCAGGCGGTCGTAGAGCGGGGCGTCCTCGGGCAGCTCGACGACCGGGCCGAACGCCTTGCCCTCGCTCTCGGGGCCCCGGAACTCCGGCTGCAGGGCCGTCGACGCCCAGGTCAGCGACGCCAGCCCGACCTCCTCGTCAAGGTGGGTGGACTGCCCGGTAGCGACGGCCAGATCCCAGGCGTGACAGGCGAACTCGGCGGTCTGCTGCGAAACGGCGAACCGTTTCGGAACCTCCCCGCGAGGGGTGGCGAAGGTGCCATCGAGGTCGCCGGCAGCACGCCAGGCCTCCAACAGGGCGGACTCGCCGGCGCGGAAGGCGTCCACCCATTCACCGTCCACGGACTCGCTCGGGGCCTGCCAGTCGGGGTCGTCGCCGCGGGCGCGCCCGGTGAACTGGCGCAGGTCGTGCACCAGGTGCTCGACGAGCGCGGTGACGTCCCAGGAGCGGCACGGCGTCGGCAGGTGCGCCTGGTCGTCGCGGACCCCGGCGACGACGGCCCCGGCCTGGTCGAGGGAGCGGGCGAGCAGGGACAGCGGGTCGGTGGGCAGGCTCATGGAACTCCTTGGCGGGTATGCCGTGTGGTCGCCACCGATTCTGGCCCCGGGTCAGCCGTCGTGCAGGGGCAAGGCGCGAACCGGTGTCCTTCTCGGCGTTACTCCGCTTCCTCCGCGTGGTGGTGTGTGGCGGGGGCCACCGGTAGCTCCGGCCGGGCGCGCCATGCGTTCCACATGGACCACGTCACGGCCACCAACGGCACCGCGATGACGGCGCCGACCACGCCGGCGAGGACGGTCCCGCACGCGACGGTCAGGGCGACCACGAGCGGGTGCAGCCGCACCGCACGGCTCATCACCAGGGGGTGCAGCACGTGGGCCTCGAGCTGCCCGATGACCACGATGAGGGCCAGGACGAGGAGGGCGATGAGCGGGCCGCGGGCGGCGAGGGCCACCAGCGTCGCCACCGCCAGTGCGACGGGCGAGCCGATCAGGGGCACGAACGCGGCGAAGAACACCAGCAGCGCCAACGGAAGGGCCAACGGCACCCGCAGCACGAGCAACGTCACGCAGACCAGCACGGCGTTCGTGGCGGCGATGAGCACCACGCCGCGGGTGTAGCCGGCGAAGGTGGCCCACCCCGCGCGGGCGGCGATGTCCCAGCGGCGCCCGTCGCCGGTGGTCTGCCCCAGGATCCAGGCCCAGATCCGGTCGCCGGAGGACAGGAAGAAGATGGAGCAGAACACGGCCAGGAGCAGGCCCGTGAGTAGCTCGATCGCCACCCCGGCGCCACCGAGGGCGTGTCCGGCGAGCGAGCCGCCGTTGCTGGTGAGCCACGTCCGGGCCTGCTCTCCCAGGCGGGTCAGGTCGACGGCGCGCAGGTGCAGCGGGCTGGCGGCGAGGGACCGTTCGATGTCGGCGAGGCCGTCGGCGAACTGGGCTCCCAGGCTCTGGGACTGGACGGCCACTGAGTTGCCGATGAACGTGAAGACGCCGGCGATGAGTGCCAACGTCAGGAGAAGGGCTGCCGGCACCGCGAGACCCCGGGGCACGACCCGGGAGGCCCGATCCACCAGCGGACGCAGCAGTGCCGTGATGACGAGCCCGACGAAGACGGCCACTGCCACGAAGGTGAGCCGGGCCGCGGCCGCGAACGTCAGGTACACCGCCGCGGCCACCACGATCAGGCGCCACCCGTAGCCGGCCGCCACCTGCAGCCCTTCGGGGACCCGCGCATGTGGCGGCACCGGTGGGGCCGGTGTCGCGGTCGGTGGGGTCGCGGTGGTCGTCGCGACACTGTCGCTGGAAGGGGCCATGCCAGCATCATCGGTCCTCCGGCCCGCCGCCGGTTCCCCAACGGTGGTCTGCGATGGGCTGGCCGAGGCTGTGGACAGTGGCGGCGGCCGTGTCGGGGGAGTCGGCACGATGGCCGTCATGGTGGGGACCAGGGGGAGGCGGCGATGAAGGTCAGTGTGTCGGGGGCCGAGCTGGGCGAGGCGGCAACGATGCTGCGCCGCTCCGCAGACGAGATGGCGGCGATGCGCCAGCACCGGGGGCCGATCCGGGGCAAGGCGCGGGACGGGGGCGACCCGGTGTTCGCGGCCGCGGTCGAGGACTTCGCCGACCGGTGGATGTGGGGGATCGAGCTGGTCGGGCGTGACGTGGACATCCTCGCCGATGCCCTGGCGAAGGCGGCCGGGGCCTATGCCGCAGTCGAGCGGGACGTGACACAGGGGTTCCCGCTTGGCCGGGGCGGCGCGCAGTGACGGTGGCGACCCTGCCGGGTGACCCCGACCGGGTGTCGAGCCTGGCGACGCAGCTGGGGGCCATCGGCGCCGGCCTGTCCGCAGGGGCGCAGACCCTGAGCGCCATCGGTGTGGATCGTTGGGAGGGGCCGGCCGCGTCGGCCTTCCAGTCGGTGCTCGGGGTGGCGCCGGCACCACTGCGCACCGGCGGAGAGGCATTCGCCGCGGCGGCGCAGGCCGTCGGGCAGCACGCGGCGGTGTTGGAGGCGGCCCAGGAGCAGGCACGCCTGGCGGCGATGGTGGCCGACGACGCCCACGCGGCCACGGGGGTGTGGACGGCGAAGGTGGGCGCGCGTGAGGTGGTCCAGCGCCGCGCTTCGGCCGGGGACCCCGCCGCGGTGGCGGCGCTCGCGGGCATGCCGGCGCAGGGCGCGGACCCCGGTGCGGAGGGCCGCGCCCGCGCCGATCGACTGCTCGCCGAGGCGCACGAGATGGTCGCCGAGTCCGGCCGGCGCGCCGCCGCGGTGCTCTCGCGCGCCGCCGCTCTGGCGCCACGGGAGCCGAGCCTGCCCGAGCGTTCCCTGCTACGCGGCGTCCAGCTGCAGCGGCAGGTGGCGTTCGGGGCCGGGGAGTCGGTCGTGGACCTCGGTGCGTTGGTGTGGCGGACCTCGTCCACGCGGGCCGCGGTCAACCCCGTCGGGTGGATGACCGACCAGGTCGGGATGTCCAAGGGCCTCGTCAACGAGGCGCAGCACCCGGTGGAGCTCGGCAAGTCCGTCGTCGACTGGGACACCTGGGCGACGAACCCGGCCCGCGCGTTCGGCCACCTCGGCGGCAACGCCCTTGGTGCCGCCGTCACCGGCGGCGGTTCGGCCGCGGCCGGGACGGGGCTGATCTCGCGGCTCCGCCCATCCGCCCTGTTCCGCAAGGCCCCCAACCCGCCGTACGAGCTCTCGATCATCTCCTTTGCCGAGCACGACCCGCTGGGAACGTATGCGCGAAACGTCCGCCCGCTCGACGGTCACTACGACGTCGCGGCTCATGGCAATGAGCTCCAGGTCCAGGTCCACGGTGCAGGGGGTCAGGCCGAGCGGCTCGGGGCGGACAAATTGGCGAAGCTGATCGTGGAGCAGCCGGACTATGACGGGGGTCCCGTACGCCTGTTGAGCTGCTTCACCGGGTCGTCGCCGACGGGCATTGCGCAACAACTGGCTGATCAGTTGGGTGTCAACGTGGTTGCCCCGTCCAGCAAGCTCTGGATGTGG
>NZ_JBTCWL010000073.1:0-18298 GCF_054325275.1 Oryzihumus sp. | reverse complement strand
AACATCGCGGTGTTCTGCTCCTCGGCCTGGTTGTAGGAGCTGCCCGCCTGGGCCAGCGCCTGGCTGATGTGGTCGAGCGACTCGCGCACCCGCAGCTGGGTGGCCCGCCACTCGGTGACCACGCCCTGGAACCGCTGCGAGGCCGACCCCTGCCAGGCGTCCTGCAGGCCGGTGAGCCGGCTCATCATCGCCGCGACCTGCGCGTCGACCTCGCCGGAGATCCGCTTGATGTCGCTCGAGGCGGCCGCGATCCGCTCGGTGTCCACGCTGAACTGACTGCTCATGGTTGCCATCCCCCTGTCCTCCCGGGGCCCGGCTGGCCCGCGGCGTCCCTGCGAACCTAACCTGAGCGGCGGGACGCCCCGGGGTTATCCACATCCGGCCCGGGACAACGGGAGGAGCGCCGTGGCGATCTGGATCGACCCGCCGCGCTGGCCCGCGCACGGGCGCCTGTGGAGCCACCTCATCAGCGACACCTCCTACGGCGAGCTGCACGACTTCGCCGCGGCACACGGCATACCCCGCCGCGGGTTCGAGGGGGACCACTACGACGTGCCCGAGGAGCGGTATGCCGCGCTGGTCGCCGCCGGGGCCCGACCGGTGGCGGGCACCGAGCTGGCGCGGCGGCTGCGCGACAGCGGGCTGCGCTTCCCCAAGCGCAAGGGGGAGTGGCCGCTGGCCCGGCACCACGACGTGATTGCCACCCTCGACCTGCCGCACCGGCTGGACGTCGTCGCCTCACGGCTGCCGCCGCCGGAGCAGCAGACCGCGGCGGCCGCGGTGTTCGTCCTCGACGCGCTCGGGGACTTCCTGCTGGTGCACTCGGTGGTGCGCGACGCCTGGGGCGCCCCGGCTGGCGGGCGCGAGCCCGGCGAGAGCGTGCGGGCGGGCGCGGTGCGCGAGGTCCGCGAGGAGAGCGGACTGGTCATCACGGAGCACGGCCTGCGGCACTGCGGCTACGAGCGGGTCACCATCGACGGAGACGCCAGCGCCCACCGCTGGCCGCACCGGCGCAACTACGTCGCCTGCTTCACCTACCGGCTCGACACGGTCCGCCCGGACGTGGAACCCCAGCTCGACGACGTCGACGCGGCCGAGTGGGTGGACGAGGCCGAGCTCGAACGCCGATGCGCGGGAGAGTTCTGGTGGCCGATGGTCGAGCGTCGGGACCTGTGGCCGTGAGCCGACGGCTCAGCGCAGGCGGGCCAGCTCGCGGCCGAGGTTGACCCGGGCGGCGGCCTCCCACTCGCGCAGCGCCGCGGTGGTGCGGTAGATCCGGTCCCGGTGCAGCAGCGGCTCGAGGATCGCGGCCCGGCCGGCGCGGTAGGCGTCCTCGTCGACGTGGGCGTACTCTTCGCGGACCTGGGCGCAGTACTCGTCGAACCGCTCCTCGGGGGCGGAGAGCACCCACAGGTCGGCGTCGTGGAACGCCGCACCGACGGGCTCGTCACCATCGAGGTCGTGGCCGGCGGTCATCTCCACCAATGCGGCCACCGTCTGCCGGTCGTCGTCGTCGAAACCCAGCTGCCGCAACGACTCCCGGGCCAGGTCGGCGCTCGCCGCCTCGTTGGCGCCGGGCACCGCCTGGGGGTCGTAGACCGCGTCGTGGAACCAGGCGGCGACCCGGCCGAGGGTGCCGCCACGGTCATCGACGGCGCCGGCCAGCTCGAGGTCCTCCAGCGCCCAGAACATCTCCACGAGGTGCGTGGTGGTGTGGTAGCGCCGGGTTGGCTCGGTCCAGCGCGCGAGCAGGCTCGAGCCGACAGCGGTGACGGTGTCGTTGTGGGCGGCCGGGGCGAGGCTGCGGACGTCGAGGGTCCACCACGTGATGAGGGCAGGCACGGGCGCCAGTGTGTCAGGCGGCGAGCTCGTCCGGCAGGTCCAGCGCGTGCAGCACGGTGAGCGCCGAGACGGCGCGGGTGAGGATGACGTAGAGCCGGCGCAGGCCGGTGCGGGGGTCAGGCTCCGCGGCCGCGATGGCCGCAGGCTCCAGCACGACGACCCGGTCGAACTCCAGGCCCTTCGCCACGGTGGCCGGCACGAGGTCGACCTGGTGGTCGACGTCGCCGTGGTCGAAGCCCAGCACCCCGTGCTCGATCCCGTTGCGGGACAATACCTTCGAGGCCTCATCGAGGGCCGCGTCGGGCACGATGACGCCCACCGAACCGGCCTCGGCGGACATGGCCGCGACGGTCTCGGCCAGGCGGTCCAGCAGCTCACCGGCAGCCACCCGGGTGATGTCCAGCCGGCCCGGGTTCTCACGCACCGACTTCGGCGCGCCCAGCCCCGGGGCCATCGACGGCAGCAGCTGCGCCGCGTAGTCGATGACGCTGGCCGGCACGCGGAACCCGCGATCGAGCACCTCGACGTGGCCGCCGGGCTTGCCCAGGTGCGCCAGGGAGGACTCCCACGAGTCCGTCGCCCACGGCGTGGTGCCCTGCGCGATGTCCCCGAGCACCGTGGCGGACCCGGTCGAACAGCGCCGGCCGACGGCGCGCAGCTGCATCGGGGACAGGTCCTGCGCCTCGTCGAGCACCACGTGCCCCAGGCTTCCGGTGCGCGAGAGGTGGTCGGCCAGCTCGTCGAGCAGGACGCAGTCGTGCACCGACCAGCGCGCCGAACCCTTGGCACGCGGCGGTTTCGGCCACACCAGCAGCTCGAGCTCGTCGCGGTCGAGCAGGTCCTCGGCGTGCCGGGACAGCACCTCGACGTCGGCCAGCAGGTCGAACAGCACCGCCTTCGGGTCGAGCGCCGGCCAGACCTGCGCGGCATACCGCTTGACCACGGTGCTACGGGCCACGGCGTCCTGGACCCGGTCGTCGGGGGAGTCGCCGGCGGCCTCCATGCGCAGCAGGACGGCGTGGGCAAGCCGCTGGGGCAGCATCTGCCGGGCCGCCTCGTAGCGCACCCCGCGGGCACGCAGCTCGCCGATGATCTCCTCCACCTCGTATGCCGGGACGCGCCACTTGCGCGCGCCGCGCGGCACCACCAGGGCGTCCTGCGGGGTACTCACGTGCGACCACACGGCGCGGCGCAGCAGCTCGGCCATGCGCGGGTCGCCCTTGAGTACCGCCGTGTCGACCGGGTCGGCGCCGCGCACCGGCACCGAGGCCACGAGGTCCTCGATGGTGGCGTGGCGAACCTCGACCTCGCCGAGGGCCGGCAGGACCGCGCCGATGTGGTCGAGGAAGGCGCGGTTGGGGCCGATGACCAGCACCCCGGTGCGGGCGAGCCGCTCGCGGAAGGCGTAGAGCAGCCAGGCGGCACGGTGCAGGCCGACCGCGGTCTTGCCGGTGCCCGGCGCCCCCTGGACGCAGACCGTGGTGCCGACGTCGGCGCGGACGATCTCGTCCTGCTCGGGCTGGATGGTCGCGACGATGTCGCGCATCGGTCCCTCGCGCGGACGCTCGATCTCGCTGGCCAGGATCTGGCTGCGCACCTCGTGCTCGGCCCGGTCGGTCAGGTGCTCGTCCTCGTACGCGGTCAGCTTGCCGCGGTCGATGCCGAAGCGCCGGCGCAGGGTGACCCCCATCGGCGCGGTGCGCGAGGCCCGGTAGAACGCCGTCGACACCTCGGCGCGCCAGTCGATGACGACCGGGTCGCCCTGCTCGTCGGCGACGTGCCGGCGGCCGATGTACCACCGCTCCATCCCGTCGTCGTCGCTGGTCGGGTCGGCCGAGGCGTCCCGGTCGATCCGGCCGAAGAACAGCGTCGACGTGGGGTCGTCGGCCAGGGACGCCGCGCGCCGGTGCAGGGTGGCCGCGAGGAACTCGCTGGAGACGCGGTCGCCGCCATGGGCCTCGAGGGAGAGGGTCCGCTCACGCATCCGGGCGAGCTCGGCCCGGGCCCGGGCGAGGTGGTCACGTTCGCGCTGGAGCTCGGGGGACACCGACATGACGACAGACGCCTTCCTCGGGCGGGTGCAGGGGGAGCCGTGCAGCCTAACCCGGGGAAGACGTCTGTCGGTAGCCGTTTGCCTGGCGCCACAGGCGGCCGGCGCCGGCCGACCGGCTACTGGTTGGTGTCCGGTCGCACCGCGAGGGTGACCGGGACCTGCAGCTGCTTGCCGTCGCGGACGACGGTCAGCGTGACCTTCTCGCCGACGGTGCGCTCGCGGATCTGCGCCACAAGGGACTCGGCGCTGGAGACCGGGGTGCCGTTGACCGCGATGATCGCGTCACCGGTCTTCAGGCCGGCGTCCGCCGCCGGGGTGCCGGAGACGACCTGGCCGATCTGGGCGGCCGACCGCTTGGCGGAGCCGTCGGTCACCGTGGCGTCGCGCGAGCTGACCCCCAGGTAGGCGTGCTGGGCCTTGCCGGTCTGGATCAGCTGCTCGGCGATGGCCTTGACCTCGTTGACCGGGATCGCGAAGCCGATGCCGATGTTGCCGCTCTGGCCGCCCGAGGAGGAACCGGAGACCGAGGCGATCGAGGAGTTGATCCCGACCAGCTGGCCGCCGGCGTTGACGAGGGCGCCGCCGCTGTTGCCCGGGTTGATCGCCGCGCTCGTCTGGATCGCGTTGGTCACGACCGGCTCGCCGGTGGACTGCCCGAGCTGGTCACCGCCGGAGGAGTCTTCGGTGGTCACCGGCCGGTTCAGGGCACTGACGATGCCTGTGGTGACCGTGCCGGCGAGGCCGAGCGGGTTGCCGACCGCCATGACCGGCTCGCCGACCGTCAGCCGGGTGGCGTCACCGAACGCGATCGGTTTGAGGTCGCTGGGGGCGTTGTCCAGCTTGATCACGGCCAGGTCGGTGGCGGGGTCGGTGCCCACGACGCTGGCGGAGTAGCTCCGCTGGTCGTTCAGGGTCACCGTGATCTGGCTGCCCTGGCCCAGGCCGCTGACGACGTGGTTGTTCGTCACGACGTGGCCGGACTTGTCGATGACCACGCCGGAGCCCTTGGCGCTGCCCTGCTGGCTGTCGATCGAGATGGAGACGACGCTCGGCACGACCACCCCGGAGGTGGCCGCCCAGTCGGGGGACGACGGGTTGGCCTGCACGACCGGCGCCGACTGCGAGGCGCCGAGGGAGCTGGTCGAGGTGGTGGCCGTGGCGGTGTCCGTGTGGGTCACGGCGTACGTCGTGCCGCTGGCGAGGACCGCGACCGAGACGAGCTCGACGAGGCGGCGCGGCCGCCGGTCACGGTCGGCCCCGGCCTTGGTCCAGACCGGCGGGGGCGGCTCGGCCGCGTTCTGGGGAGCCCCCGGCTGCGACGGCCCAGCGGTGTGCTCGCCGTACCAGAGGGGCTGCGTCGGCTGCGGCTCCGAGGCGGGGGGCACTGGTCCGTACGTCATGGTGGTCACTCCTTAGCGGGGCTTGATGGGGCCAACTCAACCCCGGCGAGGTCAACCCTTGCTGGATGCTGTCTGGGAGTTTGCTGTGGGCAGGTCCACGACGAAGGTGGCGCCGCCGCCGGGCGTCTGGGCGACGCCGACCTTGCCGTGGTGGGCGTTGACGATGGCCGCCACGATGGCCAGGCCCAGGCCGTTGCCGCCACCGTGGCCGCGCATGCGGGAGGGGTCGGCCCGGTAGAACCGCTCGAACACGAGCCGTGCCGCGGCGGGGTCCACGCCGCGGCCGTGGTCGCGCACCTCCAGCAGTGCCCGCCCGCTGTCCCGGGAGCCCACGGCGACCTCCAGCGGGGTGCCCGGCGGGGTGTGGTTCACGGCGTTGCCGACGAGGTTGGTCAGCACCTGGCGCAGCCGGGCCTCGTCGCCCTCGACAGTGGTGGGCTGCAGCTCGCCGCCCAGGCCGTGCAACGTGATCGCCCGGCTCGGGTCCAGGGCCTTCGCGTCCTGCACGGCGTCCGCGGCGAGCACCGTCAGGTCGATGGGGGCGAAGGTCATCGGCCGCTCGTCGTCGAGGCGGGCCAGCAGCAGCAGGTCGTCGACGAGCACGCCCATCCGCTTGGCCTCGTCCTCGATCCGGCGCATCGCGGTGGCGACGTCCTCGGGTTTGGTCACCGCGCCCTGGCGGAACAGCTCGGCGTATCCGCGGACGGCCGCCAGCGGGGTGCGCAGCTCGTGCGAGGCGTCGGCGACGAACTGGCGCATCCGCTCCTCGGAGGCCTCCCGCACCGCGAAGCTCTGCTCGATCTGGGCGAGCATGGCGTTGAGCGAGCGGGACAGGCTGGTGACCTCGTCCTTGGCTGTCCGCTCGGGGACGCGTCGTGTCAGGTCCCCGCCGGCGATGGCCGCGGCGGTGTCCTCGATCTGGGTCAGCGGGCGGAACGCCCGGCGCACGGCGAACCAGCCGATGAGCGCACACGCCAGCATGACCCCGAGGCCGATCACGAGCAGCGACTCCTTCATGTCCGTGATCGAGGCGTCGACGTCGAACAGCGGCACGGCGATCGCGTAGATGACCGCCTCGCCGTCGGTGGTGATGCCGGCGCCGGCCACCATGCGCCAGCGCCCGTCGCCGTCGGTCGAGGAGACGGTGAACGGGGCGTGCGTGCGGACCCGGCTGTCGGCCAGGGTCAGCTTCGGCACCCGCGGGTGCTGCCTGGCCTCGGCCGTGGACGGTGGGCCGGAGATGACCGTCCCGTCGGTGGGGAAGATGAACCGCGTGGCGTAGTTGGTGGGGATGCCCCGTCGGCTGTCGAGGGTGCGCGCCACCTGGCTGATCGTCGGGCCGGCCGCGGTCCGCAGGTCCGCGTCGACCGCCGTCATCAGCGACCGGCGCATGAGGAACAACGCCGTGACACCGGTGAGCGTCAGGGACACGAACAGCAGGATGAGCACCACGGCGACGAGGCGCACCCGCAGCGGCAGGGCCTCGAACGGCCTGGCGAGCCGCTCCACCTGTCGGCGGTGCGCACGCGCCTGCTCACCCGTCATGCGGACTCGGGTGGCAGGCGCAGCACGTAGCCGACACCCCGCTTGGTGTGGATCAGGGCGGGCTCGTCCGCGTCGACCTTGCGCCGAAGGTAGGAGATGTAGGACTCGACGATCCCGGACTCGCCACGGAAGTCGTAGTCCCAGACGTGGTCGAGGATCTGCGCCTTGGACAGCACCCGGTTGGGGTTGAGCATGAGGTAGCGCAGGAGCTTGAACTCGGTCGGCGAGACGTCGATGACCCTCGTGCCCCGGCGCACCTCGTGGGAGTCCTCGTCGAGCTCGAGGTCGTGGAAGTGCAGCGTCGCGTCCTCGGCCACCTCGCCGCGGGTACGGCGCAGCACCGCGCGGATCCGGGCGACGACCTCCTCCAGGCTGAACGGCTTGGTGACGTAGTCGTCCCCGCCGACGGTCAGCCCCTTGACCTTGTCGTCCAGGGAGTCGCGGGCGGTGACGAACACGATCGGCAGCAGCCGGCCGGAGTCGCGCAGCTTGCGGGTGACGGTGAAGCCGTCCATGTCGGGCAGCATCACGTCGAGCACGACGAGGTCGGGGGAGTGCTCGCTGGCCTGGCGGATCGCCGTGGCGCCGTCGCCGGCCACGTGGACCTCGAAGCCGGCGAAGCGCAGCGACGTGGCCAGCAGCTCGCGGATGTTGGGCTCGTCCTCGACGACGAGCAGGCGCGCCTCAGGAGTCGTGGTCGTCACGACCACGAGTGTGTCCGTCTAGCCTGAGAGTTCGCTGGGAACTCCCTGCGTAAGTTTGAGTCAGCCGCGAGGCCGGCTGATGGCCAGGGCGGACCAGTCGGCGTCCAGCAGGTCGCCCGGGCCGTCGACGACCAGCACCGCGCCGGCCCCGGTGAGCTCGTCGACCCCGAAGCCTCCCGTCCGGACCGCCACGCACGGGGCACCGATCCGGGCCGCGGCCTCGACGTCGTAGGGGGAGTCGCCGACCATGATGGCGTGCCTACCGCCCGCCTCGCGCAGAGCGACCTGGAGGATGTCAGCCGCCGGCTTGGACTCCTGCGCGTCCTCGGCGGTGGTCACGGCGTCGAGCAGGTCCTCCGCCTCCAGCAGTGACACAGCCTGGCGGGTGTGGTCCGGCTTGCCCGAAGACGCCAGGGCGACACGAAAGCCGGTGTCCTTGAGTCGGGCGATGAGGTCGTGCGCGTGGGGCAGCGGCGCGACCTCGGCGCGCAACGGCTCGTACTCCCGCTCCCAGACCTGCCGCAGCTCGTCGCCGAGCCGCTCTTCGACATCATCACCGGCGACCTCGGCGACCAGCCGGTCCCCGCCCATCCCGATGGCCCGGTGCACCCGCCAGATCGGCACGTCCACGCCGCACGACCGGAACGCCCGGTGCCAGGCAATGGCGTGGTGATAGGTCGTGTCCATCAGCGTGCCGTCGACGTCGAGGAGCACGGTGTCTGCACGGGGAGCCTCAGCCATGGCCCCACCCTGACAGGGGCGGTGCAGCCCCGCGACCGCTCAGGCGGGGTCGCCCTCCGCGAGCACGTCGTCGGCGTCGACGATCCGGTAGGCGTAGCCCTGCTCGGCCAGGAACCGCTGCCGGTGCGCCGCGAAGTCGGCGTCCACGGTGTCGCGGGAGACCACGGTGTAGAAGTGCGCGGTGCGCCCGTCGCCCTTGGGGCGCAGGACCCGGCCGAGGCGCTGAGCCTCCTCCTGGCGGGAGCCGAAGGTGCCGGAGACCTGGATGGCGATGCTGGCCTCGGGCAGGTCGATGGAGAAGTTGGCGACCTTGGAGACCACGAGCAGGCCGATCTCGCCGGTACGGAACTGCTGGAACAGCTTCTGTCGCACCGTCACCGACGTCTCACCGGTGATCACCGGGGCGTCGAGCCGCTCGGCCAGGGACTCGAGCTGGTCGAGGTACTGGCCGATGACCAGCGTCGGCTCCCCGCGGTGCTTCTCCACGAGGGAGGCGACCACGCGGTCCTTGGTGGTGGAGCACGACGCGAGCCGGTAGCGCTCCTCGGCCTCGGCCATGGCATAGGTCATGCGCTCGCCGTCGGGCAGGGTGACCCGCACCTCGACGCAGTCCGCCGGGGCGATGTAGCCCTGGGCCTCGATGTCCTTCCACGGCGCGTCGAAGCGCTTGGGCCCGATCAGGCTGAACACATCGGCCTCGCGGCCATCCTCACGCACGAGGGTGGCGGTGAGCCCGAGCCTCCGCCGGGCCTGCAGGTCGGCGGTCATGCGGAAGATCGGGGCCGGGAGCAGGTGGACCTCGTCGTAGACGATCAGGCCCCAGTCGCGGGCGTCGAGCAGGTCCAGGTGCGGGTAGACGCCCTTCCGCTTGGTCGTCAGCACCTGGTAGGTCGCGATGGTGACCGGGCGGATCTCCTTGCGGGCGCCGGAGTACTCCCCGATCTCGTCCTCGGTCAGGCTGGTGCGGCGGACGAGCTCGTCGCGCCACTGGCGGGCGGAGACGGTGTTGGTCACCAGGATCAGCGTCGTGGCCTTGGCCTGCGCCATCGCGCCGGCGCCGACGAGGGTCTTGCCCGCGCCGCACGGCAGCACCACGACGCCGGATCCACCGTGCCAGAAGCCGTTGACCGCCTGCTCCTGGTAGGGCCGCAGCGCCCACCCGTCCTCGGCGAGGGCGATCGGGTGGGCCTCACCGTCGACGTATCCGGCGAGGTCCTCGGCCGGCCAGCCCACCTTCAGCAGCTGCTGCTTCAGGTGTCCCCGCTCGGAGGGGTGCACGGCCACCGTCGCGTCATCGAGGCGTTCGCCGAGCAGGGGCTGGATCTTCTTGTGCCGCAGCACTTCCTCGAGCACCGGGCGGTCCGTGCTGTGCAGCACGAGGCGCTCGCCGTCCTTCTCCAGCCGCAGCCGGCCGTAGCGGTCCATCGTGTCGGCGACGTCCACGAGCAGGGCGTGCGGCACGGCATACCGGCTGTGCGTGATCAGCGCGTTGACGACCTGCTCGGCGTCGTGGCCGGCGGCGCGGGCGTTCCACAGCCCCAGCGGCGTCAGCCGGTAGGTGTGGACGTGCTCGGGGGCGCGCTCGAGCTCGGCGAACGGGGCGATCGCCCGGCGGGCCTCCTCGGCGCGCGGGTGGTCGACCTCGAGCAGGAGGGTCTTGTCGCTCTGGACGATGAGGGGGCCGTCAGACATGGTCTGGTGGGAACACGGCCGGGGACAGGGGTGTTCCCGGCCGCGTCCGCGTCAGTAGGTGCCGTCGAAGCTGTTGCTGTTGTTGTGGCCGGCGACGATGGCGATGGTGATGAAGACCGCCACGAGCAGGACGACGACGGCGACGTTGATGCCGAAGACGATCCAGCCGGTGCGGGACTTCCGGCGTGAGCCGACGGGGTCGGTGGCGTTGGAGTTGAGCGCCATGATCCCGAGGACCAGGCTCGGGATGCCGATGACGCAGGTGCTCAGCGTGGCCAGGGCCGAGATGATCACCAGCACGATCCCCGAGGTGTTGCTCGGGGAGGCGGCGGGGTTCTGGTAGTAGCCCGGGGTGCCCGGAGGCTGCTGGCCGTGCTGGGTCCAGTACGGCTGCTGGCCGTAAGGAGCCTGCTGGCCGTAGGCCTGCTGCGGCGGGTAGGGCGCCTGTCCCTGCTGCGGCGGGTAGGGGGAGGGCTGACCCGGCTGCGGGGGCGCGTAGGGCGACTGGCCCTGACCCGGCTGCTGCCCATAGGGGTATGCCGTGCCCTGGCTCGGGGGTGCCGGCGGCATCGCGGGGGGAGGCGTCGGAGCGGCCGGCCCCTCCGGGGCCGCCGGCTGCTCGGCAGGAGTCTCGCGGCCCGGCTCGGACCCGGCACCGGAGGTGGGCTCCTGGGACAGGGGAGCGGTCGGATCGGCCCAGAGCGGTGCGGTGGGTTCCGACGGGTTCTCGTCGTCGCGGGGCGTGGTGGAGTCGCTCATCAGTCCTCGTGCCTTTCACGGTGGCCCTCCCACGGGCCTAGGCTGCTCAACCTACCAACCGTGGACCTGGACCGGAGGTGCTCGTGCGACGACCGCAGCGGGAGACGGTGGACGGCCTGCCCCGCCAGGTCACCATCTACGAGGTCGGCCCGCGCGACGGGCTGCAGAACGAGAAGGCCGTGGTGCCGGTCGAGGTCAAGGCCGAGTTCGTCCGGCGCCTGCTGGCCGCGGGGCTGACCACGGTCGAGACGACGTCGTTCGTCCCCGCGAAGTGGGTGCCTCAGCTGGCCGACGCCGAGGAGCTGCTCGGCCTGCTCGGCGACGCCGGCCGCGGCCGGACGCGCCCGGTGCTGGTGCCCAACGAGCATGGCCTGGACCGCGCGCTGGCCCTCGGCGTCGAGGCGGTCGCCATCTTCGGCAGCGCCACGGAGACGTTCGCGCGCAAGAACCTCAACCGGACGGTGGCCGAGTCGGTCACGATGTTCGCCCCGGTGGTCGAGCGTGCCCGGGCCGAGGGGGCGTGGGTGCGCGCCTACGTGTCGATGTGCTTCGGCGACCCGTGGGAGGGCGAGGTGCCGATCGCTCAGGTGGTCGACGTGGCGCAGCGCCTGATGGACCTCGGGTGCGACCAGCTCAGCCTGGGCGACACCATCGGGGTCGGGACCACCGGACACGTTCAGCGACTGCTGGATGCGCTGGAAGTCAAGGGGATCGGCGCCGACCGCATCGGCGTGCACTTCCACGACACCTACGGCCAGGCGCTGGCCAACACCATCGCCGCGCTGCGCCACGGCGTGACCGTGGTCGACGCCTCCACCGGCGGCCTGGGCGGCTGTCCCTACGCGAAGAGCGCCACCGGCAACCTCGCCACCGAGGACCTGGTGTGGGCCCTGGACGGCCTCGGCATCGAGACCGGGGTCGACCTCGAGGCCCTGGTGTCGACGAGCACGTGGATGGCCGGACAGCTCGGCCGTCCCTCCCCGTCCCGGGTGGTCAAGGCCCTCGCCGGCTCGGACTGAGGCGCTCCGGGCGCGACCGTGACAACGCGGCAAGGGGCGGGCACCCTCGGTGCCCGCCCCTCGGCATACCTGCCGGTGCCCTGGTGTCAGGACAGGGTGACCGCCGTGTCGTCGAGGACGAACGAGGTCTGCGCCGAGGAGTCCTCGGCGCCGGTGAAGCTGACGCTCACCGTCTGGCCGGCCAGGGAGGACACGTCGAAGGACTTCAGCGCGTAGCCGGTGTTCTTGTTGAGGTTGGACAGCGTGGTCAGCGTGGTGGAGCCGGCCTTGACGGTCAGCTTGTCGTACGCCGTGGTGGTGGTCGTCTCAGCGGTGTCGATGTGGACGTAGAAGCTGAGCGTGGCGTGACAGCCGGCCGGGATGGTCACCGACTGCGAGACGGTGTCGGTGTGGGTGCTGCCGTAGCCGTCCATCCACGCGTCCCACGTGCCGGTGCGGGCGGGCTCGGAGGTGCCGTTCTGGGCGATGACGCCGCTGGACGCGCTCCACGAGACGTTGCCGGACTCGAAGCCGGGGTTGGCGAAGAGCTGGCCGGTGCAGCCGCCGCCACCGCCGCCACCACCGGTGACCGTGGTGTGCGTGATGTCGCAGCGGTTGGTGTCGTTGGACCAGGTGCTCTGCATCGCGTAGGTGCCGTTGCCCATGGTCACGTTGGCCGAGGCGCCCTGGCCGCTGGAGATCCAGGCGCACTCGTCGGCGTTCTCCTGGCCGTTGTAGCTGCTGCCGCTGACCTGGTTGGTCCAGCCGCCGGCCGGGTTCTGGTCGGAGATCGTCTCGGCGTACTCGTGGCCCTCGACCATCGTGTAGCCGTCGAGCGTGCCCGAGCTGTTGACGAAGTTCTGGCCGCAGCTGGCGCCCTGGTCCATGACGTAGGGCATGTTGGTGAAGGCGATGTCGCCGTAGGAGGAGGAGACCCCCACGTCGCCGTTCCAGTCGTGCCAGGCGCAGAAGCCGCCGGTCTTGTAGTTGTCCGGGTTGAGGCCCTTGGCCGAGAGGATGACGTACTGCGCGTACCGGTTCGATGCGGCGGAGGTGTTGCCGAAGTGCCCGGCGGCCTTGACCGCCTCGGTGCCCAGCTGCGCGCCGGTGGCGGCGCTCGGCTCGGCGGCGCTGTTGTCGTACCAGACTCCGGCGAGGGCGCCGCCGGTCGGGTAGCCGACGTGCGGGGCGCCCGAGGGGCAGGTGGTGGAGCCGGTGGTGACCAGCGGCCCGTCGCAGTACTGCGTCATGACCCCGGACCAGCCCTCGCCGCCGGTGCCCAGGCCCTTGAACATGTTCTGCAGCTTGGGCGCACCGCCGGCGGTGTCGCTGGAGAACGTCAGGTTGCCGCTCCCGTCGGTGCCCTGGGTGCCCCACTGGGTGCCCCAGAAGACCAGGTAGACCTTGGGCGTGCCGCTGGTGACGCCGATGCCGTCGACCCCACCGCCGTAGGCAAGGGTCTGCGGGCCGGTGGCCGCCGTGGCGCCCTGCGGGGCGTGCTGCTTGGCCCAGCCGTTCATCTTCTGCTGCTGCTCACGGGTGGGGGTCACGCCGTGGCGGTAGCTGTGGCCGGCCGCAGGGGAGTAGGGGTTGGACGGGTTACCGCCCGGGGCGGCGACGGCCGGGGATGCGGCCAGGCCTGCGGCGACGCTGAGGGCGAGGCCGGTCAGGCCGGCCAGCGCACTGGCCCGACCTGATCTGAGAGACAGCGACATCGGTGTTCCTCTCGCGGAAGTGGTGCAAGGAGGGGTAGTCACCACCGGTTGGTGGTGGCAGCGAGCGGAAACGTATTGACCTAGATGCATGGCACTCCCCTCGCGAAGGTTCCGGATTCGTATGCCGTGTGCCCGGATTCGGCAGGCAAGGTGAACCTTCCCTGCCCGGCCGGGTCGGGCCCCGCGACGGGCCCGTGGGCATTACGGTTGGCGCCATGCCAGACCCCAGCCTCCACCTCCACCTGCACCGGATGGTCGCGCTGGGCCTGAACACGTACGAGGCCAAGGCCTACCTGGCGTTGGTGCTGCGGGAGAGCTGGGCGGCCTCCGACCTGGCCTCCCAGGCCGGGATCCCCCGGCAGCGCATCTACGACGTGCTCTCGCGCCTCATGCAGCGTGGCCTGGCCCGCGACCGCCCCGGCCGGGTCACCCGCTACAGCGCCACCGACCCGGAAACCGCCATCCAGCGACTCATCGCCGTGCAGCGCGAGGAGCTCGACGAGCTCAGCACCCGCTCCCGGGACCTGGCGCTCACGCTGCGCCAGGCGTGGGAGCGCGGCCAGGGCGAGTCGGAGGAACCGGTGCGTGCGGAGGTGCTGCGCGAGGCCGCGCTGGCCGCCGGGCGCACCCGCGAGCTGGTCGACTCGGCCCGGGCGGAGCTGTGCGTCCTCGTCCCGGCGCAGGAGGGCTGGCTGCTGCCCGACGCGGTCGCGGTCGCACGGCTGCACGAGGGCGGTGGGCTGGTGCGGCTGCTGGTCCAGGGGCCGGTCGAGCACCTGGGTGGGCTCCGCGACGCCGGGGCGCAGGTGCGCAGCACCGACCACGCCGGGATGGGCCTGGTCCTGGCCGACCGGCTGGCCGTGCTGGTGCGCCTCACCTCCGCGGCCGGCGCCACGGACCTGGTGGTCGAGCACGAGGCCATGGCGGCGAGCCTGCAGGTCACCTTCGACGAGGCATGGGAGCGCGCCACGCAGCAGGCGTGAGACCCCACTTTGCGCAAGGTAGTGCCGCTGGACAGGTCGGATTCGTGCTGCCGAGCGGCAACAACCTGCGCAAACAGGGCAGTCAGGCGGGAGCGGCGCCGGTGACCCGGTGGATGGAGAAGGCACGCTCGACGTTGGAGCCCTCGACGGTGCCGTAGGCACGGCCGCCCTCGATGCGCCTGGGGTAGAACAGGATCCGCGTGGCGCGGCCCTCGGCGTCGGCATAGCCGATCCACACCCCGTCGCGCTCGACGGCCGCCTCACGGAGCAGGGCCAGGGTCACCGTCGGGTCCGTGGAGGGCAACGGGCCGCGGCCGCCCGGCTGTTGGTCCTGACGGGCCCGCTCGAAGTCCGCCGACTCCTCGCCGGCCCGCAAGGCGGAGACGAGGGCATCGGCGAGCTCGTCGTCGACCTGCTGCACGGCCGTGGGCGTGGCCGGCTGGCGCCGGGCCGGCGTTCGGTGGTGGGAGGTGGGCGGGACCACCACGCCGCCGTCCATCGTCTCGGCGACCGGGGCGAACCCGTTGTCCCGCAACATCTCCAGCACCGTGACCGAGTCGACGGGGGAGACGAGGACGGTCGGCGCGATCCGGCGCAGCTGCAGCGGGGCGACGGCCCTCTCGGCGACCATCGTGTCGAGCACCGCCTCGTCGTCGCTGCGCACATAGGTCGAGGCCGAGCCCACCCTGGTCTGGCCGTGCCGGCGGGCCACGTCGCCGACGAGGTAGGCCAGCGGCTGCGGGACCGGGGTGGTGCTGGAGTCCTGCAGCATCGACAGCACCTGCGCGCTGGTCCATCCCGCATCCAGCGCCCGGCGCACGCTGCCGGCGGAGAACCGGTGCACGGTGGCGCCGCCACGGGACTCCACGTCGGCGACCATCCGCATGAACTGCGCCAGCCGCCCTTCGAGCCGGCCCGGCGCGACGGCGGTCAGGTCGGCCTGCAGCAGCACGTGCTCCACCGGCGCCGGCAGGTCGCCGGCCATGGCGACGGCCGCGGCGTCGTCGTCCCCCGCGACCAGGGCGCGGCCGGCCGCGCCGAGCGCACCGCGGCCGGTCACCCCGAGCCACTCCGCCTCGCGCAGCACCGCGGCCACCACGGCGTCCACGTTGGCGGGAGTGCGCAGCGGCCGGCGCCACCCGATCCGGGCGGTGAGGCTGGCCCGGTCCGGGGCCTCCCCGACCGGCAGGGCATCCAGCTCGCGCAGGACGTCCCAGCGCAGCTGGCGACACATCGGCCAGAGCACGTCGGAGCTCAGGGCATTGACGGTGCCCCCGCCGGGGGCCTGCCCGCCGACCAGGTGCGGCGCCCGGCCGGTCGCCAGCCAGGCCGTGGCGAGCTGCACCCAGCGCTCGGCGGAGGGGCGCTGCTGCCACTCGTCATAGGCGGGCGTCGGGGCCCAGACCGGCTCGAGGGCGCCGTCGTCGGCCACCAGGCCCGCGGCGAAGGCCGCCTCCACGAGGAAGGCAGCACGGTCGGGGTCGACGTCGAGGGTGCTGCCGACGCGGCGCAGGTCGCGCACCGACAGGCCGCCGGCGCGCAGCACCCGCGGCGGGCGCGGACCCCAGTCGGCGGCGAGCTCGTCGACGAGCCCGAGCAGGTCCGAGGCCTGCCCCCCGGCCGCGGCGTCGACCGAGGCAGCGGTGTGGGTCGTGGTCGTGAGGGGCGCCGGCTCGAGGGCGAGGTCACGGTGCAGCCGCCCGCCGCGCAGGTGCAGGGCCACCTCGCGGGGCAGGCAGACCTGGTCGCTCGACATCGCGGTCAGCAGGTGGTGGGTCAGCAGCCACCTTCCGGCGAAGGACATCGGGCCGGAGGGACTCAGCACGCCGATGGGTGGACCCCAGGCGAGCCGGTCCAGCACCGCCCGCGCGTCCGGCGGGGCCTCGTCGAGGGTCACGGCCAGCGCCTCAGGGGTGGCGAGCTCCTCGGGCAGCGCGCCGCGCTGGTCGGCCAGCGACGGGCCGAGCCCCGCGGGGTAGGGGCCCATGACGTCGGTGACGGTCCGAACCACGTGCCAGCCGTCGACACCGCGCCAGACCAGTGCCCGCTCCCACAGCGGCTCGACGTGCCGGAGCAGGACCCGTGGGCCCAGCCCCAGCAGCGAGGCGGCCAGGTCGGTGTCGACCGGGTCCCCGGCCACCACCAGTGCCTCGAGCACCTGCAGACCGCCGCGGTCGAGGCCGTCCAGCGCCCGCTGCACCGAGGCCCGGGTCGAGGCCCGGGCGGCCAGGGAGGTCAGGTCCGCCGGGGCAGGGCGGGCCAGGTCGGGGCGCCGGGAGATCAGGGCCCGCAGCTGGGCGTCGGAGCGCCCACGGACGTCCTCGGCCAGGCTGCGCGCGCGGGAGCCGGCGCGGGGCTGGGAGGCGGGCACACGGCATACGGTAATCGGCTCCGGCACGTTGCCCTTGCCGCCGCACGGAGGCGCCATGAGGATGGGCCCGTGACCACACCCGAGGCCCTGTCCTACAGCTCCGGCACCTCGCAGACAGCGCTGCTCGGCGACACCATCGGTGACAACCTCGCGCGGACCGTCGCGCGGTTCGGGGACCGCGACGCGCTGGTCGACCTCCCGAGCGGGCGGCGCTGGACCTACCGCGAGCTCGACGCCGCGGTCGACGAGCTCGCGCGCGGCCTGCTGGGGCGGGGCATCGCGGCCGGTGACCGCGTCGGCATCTGGTCGCCGAACTGCGCGGAGTGGACGCTGCTGCAGTACGCCACGGCCAAGGTCGGCGCGGTGCTGGTCAACGTCAACCCCGCCTACCGCAGCCATGAGCTGGCCTATGTCGTCAAGCAGTCGGGCATGCGCATGCTCGTCAGCGCGGTGGCGCACAAGACCTCCGACTACCGCGGCATGGTCGAGGAGGTCCGCGGGGACTGCCCCGAGCTGGGCGAGGTCGTCTACATCGGCGAGGGATCCTGGCACGACCTCGTGGACGCGGGGTCGTCCGTGGGGCCGGAGGCGCTCGCGGAGCGGATGGCCGGCCTGGGCGCCGACGACCCCATCAACATCCAGTACACGAGCGGCACCACCGGCTTCCCCAAGGGTGCCACCCTCAGCCACCACAACATCCTCAACAACGGCAACTTCGTCGGGGAGCTGGTCGGCTACACCGAGGCCGACCGGGTCTGCCTGCCGGTGCCCTTCTACCACTGCTTCGGCATGGTCATGGGCAACCTGGCGGCCACCTCGCACGGCGCCTGCATGGTCATCCCGGCGCCGTCCTTCGACCCCGCCGCGACGCTGAAAGCCGTTGAGGCAGAACGCTGCACGTCCCTCTACGGCGTGCCCACGATGTTCATCGCCGAGCTCGGCCTGGCCGACTTCGGCTCCTACGACCTGTCCACCCTGCGCACCGGGATCATGGCCGGCTCGCCGTGCCCGGTCGAGGTGATGAAGCGGGTCATCGCCGAGATGCACATGTCCGAGGTGGCCATCTGCTACGGCATGACCGAGACCTCACCGGTGTCGACGATGACCCGGGTCGACGACGACCTGGCCCGGCGCACCGAGACGGTCGGGCGGGTCATGCCGCACCTCGAGGTCAAGGTCGTCGACCCGGTCACCCGCCGGACGGTGCCGCGGGGCGAGCCCGGGGAGCTGTGCACCCGCGGCTACTCGGTGATGCTCGGCTACTGGGAGCAGGCCGACAAGACCGCCGAGGCCATCGACGCGGCCCGCTGGATGCACACCGGTGACCTGGCCACGATGGACGACGCGGGATACCTGTCCATCGTCGGCCGGATCAAGGACATGGTCATCCGCGGCGGCGAGAACGTGTACCCCCGCGAGGTCGAGGAGTTCCTCTACACCCACCCGGCGATCGCCGACGTGCAGGTCATCGGGGTGCCCGACGCGAAGTACGGCG